>NZ_JBHVQX010000041.1:0-38004 GCF_042886395.1 Streptomyces sp. NPDC058008
CTGACCTATTACGGAGTAATAGGTCAGCGAGCACACCCGCCACCAGAAACGACCCAGTGATCCTCGCCGGGGCGACCAAAGACAACTGCCGAAGGTAACCGGCCGGGCCCCTCGGGCTGATCCAGTACCGGACCACCGAGTGGTCGTGCCGGCGACCCTCGTCCGATCCGCCACACCCCTTGGCGCCGCAGGCACGATGTCGCTCTCCAGCTCAACATCGACCCCGATCCCAGCGCCACGCTGATGCCCACTCGTAGGTTCTGACGCTCCCAACGCTCGCCGAGTTGGGGGACGGAGGCCGGCCTCTTCCGGACCGGCCCTACCGCTGACACTCAGCAGGACCCTGTATCGGCCTTGTCCGGAATGGAGCAACAGGGAGCGCACCTGCAACAGCTGGTGTGTTAACTGCACCTTCTTGAGGTCGTTGGGCACTGCGATGTCCGACTGCCCAAGGAGTTCTGTGTGACGTCGCACCTGCGCAACCAGCTGATGGAGGGGCGGGCTGTCCTGCCCCGCGTCGGCTCGGTCGTTCAGCTGGAGACCCAGCACCCGGCGTACGCCGTACTCGACCCTGACCTTCCTCCGCGCCAAACAGGTTGAAGCCGCCCGCCTCACCAAGAGACCCGCCACCAACCTCGGTATCCCACGCCCACGCCCCGAGGAGGGCCAGTGATCACCGTCCGGATGAGCGACATTCGTAGCGACACGTGCTACCAGATCAGCACACCGCCAGCGACGCCTCGCGCCCGCTCGGCCGCGTCCTCGATATTCCTCAGCCGCTCCGCGATCTGCCAGACGTACTCGGCGTGCGTTTTCGACGGATCAGTGCGCGGGGCCACAACTTCGAGGTTGCTGCGGATCAAGGCGCATTCGGTCAGGAATTCCCCCACTTGCTCCGGAAGCACCTTCAAGTCACCGCTGGCCAGAACCGGAAAGAAGCTCGCGCCCAGTGAGCGAACGGCCTCGGAACCCCACACCGAAGTACGCCAGCGTTCGAAGCCCGCGAGGTCCGAACTGCCCTCGGGGACGTCAAGCACGTTCACCTGGCCGTCCTCACCGACGACGAAAACATCCACGGACAAGCTCATGATCCCAGTGGATCACGGCCAAGCAACCGAGGTCCAAGCGATTCCTCCTGCAGCCCGGCATTGGTCACCAGAGGCACTGACCACTCGATCGGCTGAAGTGCAGAGAAGGACCGTGTTCTGCGAAGGGGCATCGTCCTTCGTGAGCTCGTGAGTCCCCTGCTCGGGTCATGAGAGACCTGCTTGGAGCGGGCAGATCTGAAGACGTACCGCGAGCGGCGATGAATTCTGTGGTGGTCGGCGGTCCTAGTGTCGAACCCGTTCCCAAGGAGGACCTGATGCGCAGCGTGACCTATTCGATGAGCGCCTCGCTTGACGGCTACATCGTCGGGCCGGACGGCACCTTCAACTGGACGGCGCCCGACGACGAGGTCTTTCGCTTCTGGATCGACGAAATCCGAGGCGTAGGCGTCCACCTGATGGGGCGGCGACTGTACGAGACGATGCTGTACTGGGAGACCGCCGATCAGGATCCGTCGCTCGACGACGCCCAGCGGGAATGGATCTCGCTCTGGAATCCGCTCCCGAAGGTGGTGTTCTCCACCACCTTGTCGTCTGTACAGGGCGCTGCTCGTCTGGCCTCCGGCAGCGTGGCCGAGGAGATCGAGCGACTGCGCGCGGAGCCGGGCGGCGATATCGCGATCGGCGGCGCGACCCTCGCTGCCGAGGCAGCCGCCTCCGGTCTGATCGACGAGTACCAGATCATGGTCTACCCGGTACTGGTGGGCGGTGGCACTCCGTTCTTCCCCCAGCACGAGCGCAGGGTGGATCTCGAACTCGTCGAGACGCGCAACTTCAACTCCAAGATCGTCTACCTCCGCTACCGCGTGACGCGCTAGGCCCGCTCCTCATAGCTGCCGATGGCAGGTGGGCAGAGGCTGGGGCCGCTTGGCGACGTTGCCAGGCGGCCACCCAGTTCGTGAGGTCGCGGCAGGCCATTCCGCCGGCCTCCTGACCGGCCGACACCACACCCCGCCACCCGTCACAGATCAGATTCCAGCAACCTGTACCCAGACCTTGGGGACCCCTGTCGAGCACCTGGAGAATGCCAACGACGGGATGCTGACGACGGATGGTGCATCTCCCTCCCCCGCGACGCGAAATGACCGCCCGAGCCACCAGTAGGTCAAGCGTCTGGGGTGGGCTATTACGGCGTAATAGCCCACCCCAGGATCCCCACCCCAGACTGCGACCCAACTGCCTTGGGCACCTCTCCGCTGGATCGCATGACCAGCTTGGTGCCAGGCCGTCGCAGTCAGCGGTGTGAGCGGGGAGATTGTTCTGACGAGGCACAGGATCGGGTTGGAGCCGCAGATCCGCCGGGTCGTACAGGCCAGGGCAGGCGGTTGAGCCTCACCGCTCGGTGATCAGCGTTCCCTGCTCCGGCTCCGGGACGCTCTCCCACGCTGAGCGTGGCCATCCCCTTCGGGGGCAGCCGGACCACCACTTCGGTCCGAGGCCGATCAACGGCCCACCACCTGGGGCCCGCAATTCTGAGGGCCGCACGGAAAGACACCGATGCTGACGGCCTCATCCGCTGGAGCAGATTCGGTCCGGTCCCCTGTCCCGTCAGCTCGGGGAGGGTGCGGAGTACGCCCACCGAAGGGGGTCGGCAGAGGGGCAGCAGACTCTCCGGGGAGAAGCCCTACAACGCCCTGGGCGGCAGTCACGTCCTTCACATGACCGGACAATGGGCAGCCGCGTACTCATCCGCGATCTTGAAGACGCTCGCGCAACGTGGGCATTCCGCCCGGCCGAAGAGATGGGCGATTCCGTCGGCGAGCACCATTTCCCTGTCACGGACGACGGTCTCGTGCATCCATCGACCGACGCCGGAGAGTTCCTCGGGGGAGGCCGGCCTCAGGTCACGTCGGTCCATGTCCCCCAGGTTCCAGTCCCGGATCGCCGAGTAGCGCCCGTACCCACCGATGGCGATCGTCACCTCCACAGCACAGTGCGGGCAGTCGACCTGGTAGAAGTCATCCGCGAAGTCCCCCAGGACCGCACTCCAGTGGTAGTGCCCTTCCGCCGCTATCAAGTCGCGAAAGGCTGCGAGGTAGTCGTCCGGCTTTGACCGCACGTACCGGTCCAGCAGCTCACGGAAAGCGCCGATCGCTGCGGCACAACCAGCCAGCAGATCGTCGCAGCCGTGGCTCCCTGCCGCGCGTTGAACGATCGCCCCAGCCAGACCCTGCGCCCGGGGGCTCCGTGACGCCATCTCCACCAGAAGAGGCAGCGCCGCGAAACTGGCCGGGAACACCATGTCGTGCTCAAGGATCAGCCGGTAGCCCAGCTCGTCCCATGTCCCCGTGTCGTCCTCACGCTCGGCACGCGCCAGGAGCGCAGGGACGCGATCGACGTCCCCGTAGCAGTCGTACATCTGAGCCCAGTTCACCACCTGGGCATTCAACCGCACGGAGGCCGTCGACCCCGCTCCAGCTTCTTGCTGAAGGAAGCGGGCAGCTGGAGCGGGGGAAGCGCCTGACCGTTCCGGTTCGCAGGGGGAGCGAGGACGGCATCGGCACGAAGGGCGAATCGGCGGACATGCGAGCGCGGCAATGCTGGACCGGGGGAGAGGGCTGCCCTGGGCACGATCTTCATGCCGCAATGGGCCGGAGCATTGCTGGTCGAGTGCTCACCGTCCCTCCGATCCCCAGCCCGACTGCCTGGGGCGCCTTCTGTGACGGCAGAGCAATTCGCCGACGGACGGCCCGACGCCGGAAAGCAGGGGAGCGGAGAGGCCTCTTCCTCAGAAGAACGGCGATAGGTAGCGCTTGGCTGTCGCGACAGTTCTCCCGCCAGCAAGGGAAGCGCTCGCAGTGAAGGTGGTGGCCTCATGGCCAAGGCGGAGAGCCCGCCCGAGGCGCCGGTTGACCGCGATCTACGACGGCTCGAAGACACCGCGCAGCAACGTCGCCGGTCCCGTTGGTCTCCCCGGTCCTGCAAGGACACGGTAGCGACGGCCGTTCCCCTCGCTACCTGAGCGGGGGAGTGGAGGAGTGAGGAACGCAAGGAAGCCACGGTCCGTAGTCCGGGCCCCACCCTCCCGGCTGTGGCGAACAACGGCGGCACCCGCTCAGGTACCGACTTGGCAGCCCAGCGTCTTGGTTGGCTATTACGCCGTAATAGCCAACCAAGGCCATCTCATCCGTTGACCACCGAGGATCTTCTCCCTCGTGGAGGTGAACGCCCTCCCTACTCCGCAGCCAACGCCGCAGAGCAACGCGCGGCAGCGGGGGAGCCGGGACCCTGTGAGTCACTCAGGCCCGGAGACCTATTACGGCGTAATAGGTCTCCGGTCGGCGTCCATGTCACGGGACCTCCGCGAGAGGGCCCGAAAGCCTCACCGCGGGCTCCACCTTCACCGGGCGGCCGGACTACTCCCAACCTCGCCCGTATTGCTTTGATCGGCTCCGGAGCGCGGGAGTGGAGAGGCTTACGGACGCGTACCTCAGGGGCTTGGAGCGCACTGAGATCGGCGCGGGATCATGGGAACCGTCCCCGTTGATCTCACCACCGCGGTTTGTGCCTCGACCAGAACGTGCAGCGGCTGGTCCAGCCGCTGCACGTTCTGCCGACCGACCGGACGCTGACACGGCCTCCGCCCTGGGCACCGGAAGAACCGCCTAGCCTTCGAAGCCTCGTACGTCCAGCACCTCTCGGCGGCAAGATCGAGACCCGCCTTCCAGTCCTTGACCGAGGCACCCGGAACACGCACGCCTGGCAGGGACCCCATCGAGTCCGGCTCGAAGATGTACTTCATGTCATCCCACAGCAGATCAGCCACCTCGCCAGGGTGACCGGATCCCGGACCCAACGCACTCCGTTTCCCTTGGCCAAAGACGGAGGGGTACGTCCAGGTGCGGCCCCGGGTTCAAGACGTGAGCTTCGTGACCACTGCGGGCTCTCCCACCCGAGATACGCCGAGTGTCCGGACTGCGGGTCTGGCCGACTGCGCGCACCGCCCCCGAGGGATCAGTAAGGTCGTCGAGTGCGTGATGTACGAGTGGTTCTGATCGGCGGGACGTCGAACGTCGGGAAGTCGACCATCGCCCAAGTGGTGGCGGAAAGACTTGGGTTCGAGTGCCTGAGCACCGACGCGATGGCCCGGCACCCCGGTCGACCCTGGAGAACATCGGAGTGGGAGGTGCCGGCGCACGTCGCTGAGCACTACGGATCGCTGACGGTGGACGAACTGATCACGTCTGTGCTCGACCACTACGATCGGCTCTGGCCCCGTATCGAAGAGCTGATCACCGCCCGTGCGACCGGCAGCCGCGGCAGTACGGGCCTGGTCCTGGAGGGGTCGGCACTCTGGCCCGTCCGCGTCGCGGGGCTACAGGTCCCGCACACGGCCGCCGCGTGGCTCACCATCGACGGCACCCACGTGCGTGCGCGCGTTCACGCTGCGGGCCGCTATCACGCAACCGCAGACGAGGAACGGGTCCTGATGGACAAGTTCCTGGCCCGCACGGAGCGCTACCAGACACTGATGATCGAGGCCATCGACAGGCTGGGGCTGGCTCGCATCGACGTAGGCGGTGGACGGTCCGCCGAGGAACTGGCTGACACTGTGCTCGCGGCAGTCGATGCGCAGACCGCGCTGGGACGGTCGTCCACCGGTCGGTGACCCTTCACGGCGGCTGACCTGGGCCGTGTTCGGGAGGTAGTGCACGATGGAGTCGACTGTTTACCCGTTGAAGGAATCCTGGTGGTTGACCCCGCGCTCAAGCACGCTCTGCGCCTTCTCCGCTCAGTGAAGTCGCAGAAGCCGTCCGACGGGGATCTCGTCGAGTTCGCTGACTGGCGGGAGAGGATCGCTGGGGCCTTGGACACGTTGGCCTGTGTGCTGAACTTCGAGGAGGACCGCGATAGAGCCAGGGCAGAGGCTGCGGCAATACGGGAACAGGTGGCAGGTATACGACGCCGCGGTGAGAGCGAGGTCAGCGAGCGCTGATACTGCGGGCGGCCAACCAGCTCGTGAGGCCGCGGGCGATCCGATCGATGCGCGTCTCGGTGACGAGATCGTGTTCGCGGCGGGGTGGTGTCGCGCCGGGCGACCTCGGCCGCCTTCGTCCAGGACGGCGGCCGAGGTGAACCAGGCCGGGTCGTCCTCGTCGGGCTGGATGGCGACGAAGGTGTTGCCCGAGCTGTTGAGGTCGCCGATCAGTATGAACAGTGCGTCCCCGGAGGGGCCTTCGATGTGGTCGCCGCTCTCGCTCTCGGCCCGGAAGTACGCAGCTCCCATCGACGCGGTCTGCTCACAGCCCGCTGACCTGATCCCGGTCAGGAGGGCACGCGCCGCTGACACTTCAGGCAGGGTCAGAGCCATGCGTCAATCGCGGCGATGAGGACGGTCGCCGCGCATCGCACCCCGAGTTCGTCGAACTGTGTGGCCACAGCCCGGTTACGTTTCAGCCGACTGATGCCGCACTCGACCGCGAGCCGCGCCTTGTTGTCCTCGCGGTCATCGGTCGGAGGCTCCCACCGACTGTTCCCCGGCGTTGGCGGGGGCAGACCTGATCAGTCGGCCGCTTCCGGGATCGGGCAGCGGATCCCGCGCCGCCGCAGATACGGACGGTTCGCGCGATGAACATGCCTCGTCGTCTCACACTCGCAACGAACGAACCCGCGGCCGTCCCAGCCCGAAAAGGGGAACCCGGATGGATGGCTTTCAGCGCCGCCCTGAACTGCGGGCTGTCACCCACTGCCCTGCGGTGATCAGCAGCGGCAGCGGCTCCTGCTTTCGCTCGCAGGCCAGATGAATCTTCGTGGTCCACCCTGGGGACCGGCCCAGGCCGTGATCGTCCGGTTCGGTCAGGTTGCCACCAGGCGGTTCCTTCTGTGCCCGGCTGTCCCGCCGGGCACCGGCCGCGTGCTGATGGGCCCGGCAGCTCGTGAACTCGGCCTTCATGTCCCAGGTGATCACACCAGTGGCATCCGCCTGGGCCTACAGCGCGAGGGGTCGGTACCGCTGCCCCGACCCCTCGCGCTGCCAGCGCCGGAAGAGCCCCTGGACCGGATGCCACCGACCGTACTGCGGCGGTAGATCCCGTCACGGAGCACCAGTCCGCATCCGCCAACGGATCCCGATGCCATGCGCCCCACCAGCTCATGTCGAAACGATCGTAAGAACGTCGTAGGCACCAGCGCCAAGCTGAAGAGCCTCATCAATCTCAACGCCCTCAACGAGGGGGATGCCGGCAACGTCACCGCAAAGCAGGAGTCTCCGTGCGACCAGCTGCCCCGTCTCGACACATCCTTCTCAGCACGTCGGCTAAGCATCAGTAGAGGATGAGTCGCCAGCGCTCAGCCCAAAGCAGCCACTGACCACCCGAGCCGCGTACCAGGACACGGTCTCGTTCCAGCTGCCAAACGGTCCCGTAGAGCGTGGCGTGGGGGAGATCCACCCTGACGATGTCATAGATCTCCAGATCACCCTCGACCGGCCGGGTCCACGTATGCGTGCACTTCTCGCAGAGGTAGCCGACCACCTCGCATCCCTCAACCGTCATCGGGATACCCGGACGGGCCGCTTCCGCGAAGCACTGAGGGCACGGGTCGGCAGTGTGCGGGCCTGCTGATCGGGACATCGTCCGATCCTGGCGTACGGGAACCAAGCACGGCAATCCGGATAGCAGTCGGTGACATCAACGACGGCTGGAGAGACATCGACGCGCGAACCTCGCGTTCAGAGACCAGGTGGAAGAAAACGTTGCGGACGATCAAGCGCATGGAACGGTAGGGCGAGCGAGCAGACGGACTCATGTCACACGACCCTTACCCACCCTGGCCACAGCGATCAAACAGCAGAAGGGACAGAGCGTTTGGAACTCCTCGCTGGGACTTTCGCCCTCCTGGGCAAAGCCCTGCCCACCTTCCCTTCTGGCTGGGACCTATTACGGCGTAATAGGTCCCAGCCACAGCCCTGCGCCAAAGCCCCTGGGGTCAGGGGCAAGTTGTGGGCTCTGGCAAGGAACTTGGGGGCTCCACGGAGCCGTTACCTCAAGGGCGAGTTCGAGGACCTGGCCTGTGTGAATCGGCGTGCGCCCTATCGCCTGACAGCTGAAGTGACGCTGTCCCAGAGGGCTTCAAACGTCACGCTTGACGGCGGGCCGCCCATCGACGGTCGTCTGCGGGAACCTTCCCGTGAGCGTGCAGCTCTTGCCCTGGACCGTCCCTCCTCCCCATACACCGCTCATCGAGCCTCGCTACATGTCATGAAACGGAGCAAAGCATGCTTTCCGACGAATCGATCGGAAAGCGCCCAGCACGGACAGCCCGCTCGCTGGCTCGGGAAACTCCGTAAGGCGAGGGCGCGACCTGACACGCGGCCATCCCAGAGTGGGGGAGACCACCACTGCCCGACGTACGGACCTACGTCCCGAGCCCTGGCTACCACTGGAGCCAGCACGGCAGAGGATTTCCGGTTGAGACCGGCATCCCTGTCAGGGACACTCACGCGCTGAACCGCAGCCCATCGACTCAGCGTATCGAGGAGGGGTGGGGCGAACCGTGGTACCAGGTCCGCACAGAAGATTTCGAGGCCTCGTTCCTTCCCGGCGAGGGGGAGGAACTGGACATGGTCTGCAACGTCGATGTCTTGGTGCCTCTGAGGGACCGGTCTCGTTGGACCGCGACCGTGTTCACAGTCGGGGAAGTCGAGCGCCTGATGAAGCTCTGCTCTCGAGGGCCGGTACTTCTGGGTCTCGGACGACCTGATCATCCGGGACACCGCTATCCATAAGATGACCGCTGCGATCGCTGGATTGATCGAAAATGATGAGTTCACCGAGATCTTTGAGCGACTGCCCAAGCCCCTCGAGGCCAATGCTCAGTTGTGAATCGGTTTCGGCAGAGCGTCCGGAGGGAGGACGTACCTTCCCAGATGATCCGTAAGGTCTGCGAGCAGGCCCGTGCTCAGCGTCGTCACGGACAACGACTCCACCGAGTCAAGGCTCCCTGATCGGCGAGGTCGTGCGGGAAGCGCACGGGGGATGCTGGCCGCAGCACTGGGAGCGGAAGTCAACCGGCACTTGGTCGGGTTGTCGGCCGAAGCCGATGAGCACGGAGGCGCTGCCACTGCTCTACGTGCTACCTGCACGGACAAGCTCCTCAACAAGGGCACGCACAGCGCGGGCAGCAGCCCTGCGGCCGGCCTTGCGATGGTGTTGAGCCGACCGAGGCCGCCTCAACACGACGGTGCGCAATCATCGGAGCACATCTGGAGTTCCCTGGTCCGCGCTGGTCGAGCGCGAGAAGCACAGCCGCATGAACACCCACGGCATCCCTCAGCACTTATACGAACATGCCCGTTTCGTGTTTTATCTCGACAAGTTGAAGCACGTTGCTGCCCAGGATGAGGTCGACCTGGTCAGTCTCGTACTCACTGATCCGGACCAGACAGTGGCTCAGTCCGGCGTAGGGCGGCACTCAGTTCGTCGGGCCTCCGACCTTTACGCCCATGCCACCCATGAGCAATGGGCGCAGGTGATGGCCCAGACAGCGATCGACCACCCTTTTTCTGGCTCAGCGCCTGGGGGAGTGGTTACTCTTCCGTGCCATCGAGCTCAAGCTGCCCTGGCAATCAGAGAACCTGCTCGCGTCATCCGGCCGACTCCAGCTCCGGGCCGCGGCCGGGACGATCACCGAGGCTGCCGGGGTTCGTGCCGGAGCCGGCCGTACCAAGCGGATCCGCAGCACCTCGAAAAGCAGGCCCCGCCCGCAACAGCGAGAACTGAGTCAGCGCACCCTCGATCCGCACCATGGGGCTGACGCTGGACCAGGTCTGGGGCCTGCGGAGCAGAGCAACAGCCTGAGGTCCCGACGAAGTCGGACCCGCGCCAACAACTCCCGCCAAGGCGCCTGATCAGCAGCACAGGTCACTTCACAGACCGCCCAGCCAGAAGTGCCCTGAAAACGTGCTCCGGCACGCAGCACCACGCCCGACGCCGTCAGGGCACACCGCCTCCGGACCACCGAAGGAACGGCCTGTTCCGCTCCCTAGACCTGCGCACGCCACACAGCCACGCCCAGGCAGGGGCCCAACCGTCAGTAAGACGACCACTCGGGCAAAAAAATGTTAAAAACCCAAAACCAGGTGTATCGGGCTGTCGGCAACCACGCCAGTCCCAGGGACTGAAAACGCGAAGGGACCCTGGGAGAAGAGCGCGTACCGCTCATCAACGTAACGCGGCAGGGACCCAGAAGGTTCAGCTGCCCTCGGCCTGAGCGTCCCTCAGCAGGCGACGGATCCCGTCCGGGCGGGTCGTACAGGGACTCAGGGTCTGAACGGCAGGGTCCAAGGGTCTGAGGGACTTTCGGTTCCTGAGCCTCGGTCCCTGGTATCTGTGCAGGTCAGAGCGTTGAACCAGGGCCAGTTAGGGACTGGAGGGACTTAACTTCCCCATTATGACGTAGACAAGACATGTATTCATACGCGCGTACGTATGTGAAAGGAAATACTCTTGTACAGCTCATAATGGCGGAGTTCAGTCCCTACAGTCCCTGCTTCTGAGAAGGGCAACGCTCTGACCTGCGGTTATTCCCCAAGATGGGGTAGGGACCGTCCGTTTTTACAGACCCTGCGCTTCGGTCCCTGGACCCTGGGTCCCTCGTTCCCTCCCGGATGACCGTTTTCGGCAGCCGATCGACGGCTCTCCGGTGGACGAAGCCCTCCGCACTCTTCGGTCCCTTCAGCCCCTAGGGTGGGACCGGGATGCCAGCCCAGGGACCCAAGGGACCCAAGGAACTGATAGAAACGGCACGCGGGCCGAACCGCCTCACTTTTTCTGATCGCGGCCCTTACACTTTTTTCGCATCAGAGTCCCTTTGGTCCCTGGCAGGGGCAACCGCCCACGTCAGGATGTGGTGAAGTGATCGGGCAGACAGAGGTGACGAGGACCATTCCCGTACCGCGCGAAGGTGAGGGCCGCGTCAGGGCAGGCAGCGCCGTGCCCGGGTCGCCGCGGGAGGTCGCGCGGTGGTGTGCCGGCCAGGGCTGGCCCGTGCACCCTCTGGCGCCGGGCCGGAAGACCCCTGTCAGGAACTGTGCCTCCTGTTCAGGCCGCAAGCACGAGCCCTCGACCTGCCCGTGCCTCCAGGCCGGGCGCCCCTGCCACGGTTTCCATGCCGCCACGACCGACGCGGACCTCGTCGAACACTGGTGGTCCGCCGTCCCGGAGCCCGGGGTGGGTGTCGCCTGCGGTCCCGCAGGACTCGTGGTCATCGACATCGACGCCCACCAGGTCCTGGCCCCGGCCCGGGGACAGGTGCTGCCGGGCATCTCCATCCCCGAGCAGGTGGAGCTGCGCGGACTGGCCTCAGGTTTCGACACGTTGGCCCTGCTGGCGGCGTACCGGGGAGAAACCTCGCCCGCGCAGGACGAAGACACCTTGCGGGTGCGTACGCCTTCGGGGGGACTGCACGTCTGGTACCGGATCCCCGAGGGCTCGCCCCGGTACAGGTGTTCGACCGGCTCCGCCCGGCACACGGCGCTCGCCTGGCAGGTGGATGTGCGGGCCAGCGGGGGTTACATCATCGCGCCGGGGACTCGGACCACGCAGGGTGTCTACCGTGCCGAGGGCGCGGCGCGGCGTCCGGCGCTGCTTCCCGACTGGCTTCGGTGTGAGCTGCGTCGTACGGGACATGTGATCGAGCCTCAGGCCTCCGTCGCCCCGCCGGACGTGGCCCCCGCCCCCGTTGCGCCCTCAGGAGTCCGGCGGCGGGTCGCTTCCGCCGAGCAGCTGCTGGAACCGCTTGTCTCCCTGGTCGCCGAGTGTGCGGCGGCCGCCGAGGGGACGGGTTTCACGGAGAAGCTCAATCGCGCCGCCTACACGGCCGGTGGCCTGGTCGGGGCCGGGCATCTCGACCACACCGCCATCCGCGACCGACTTGTCCGTGTCGCCCACTACGCCCGGCCTTGGCAGCAACCCCGAAATGAAAAGATCGTCGACGACGCCCTTGCCGTAGGGTCCGTTCGCCCTCTCCACCTCAAAGGACGTCCATGAGCAGCAGCGCCGAAGGCTCACCACGTTTCGATCCGCAGGCGGCCGCTCAGCAGATGCTCGACCTGGAGTCCGCCGCCGCTGTGGCCGCCGGCCCCGCCCGTCTGCCCGCACAGGGCTCCGTAAGCCCTCCTGTGCCGTCCTCAGTGGCCGGAACCGCCTTCCCGGCCCCGTTGCTGCCTCCCTCCCTCTCGGACCGCGGAAACGCCCGTCTCTTCGTGAAGATGCATCACGACCAGTTCCGTCACGTGGAGGGGCTGGGCTGGTTCGCCTGGGACGGCTACCGGTGGAAGCGCGGGGGAGGGGAGAAGGCCGCGCTGTGGGCGGCGGGCGAGATGGCCGAGGAGATGCCCGTCACCGACCAGCGGGGGGTGTTCAGCGACCGTGAACTCGCGCAGCACAAGCGCCGCACGCTGTCCACGACCGGGCTGAAGGCCCTGCTGACCCAGGCGAGGGCTTCGCCGGACATCTCGCTGGACCCGGACACCCTGGACGGGGACCCGTACGCGCTGTGCACTCCCGTCGGAGTCGTGGACCTGCACACCGGTTCCCTGCGCAAGCCCGACCCCACACGTGACTTCCACTCCCGCGCCACCAGCGTGGCCCCCCAGGACGTGGAGACGCCTCGCTGGCACCGGTTCCTCGCCGACACCTTCGGTGACGACGACGAGGGCCAGGAGATGATCGACTTCCTGCACCTGATGCTCGGCTACTCGATCACGGGTGACGTCGGCGCGCAGGTGCTGCCCTTCCTGCACGGTGAGGGCAAGAACGGCAAGTCCGTACTGCTGGACATCATGATCCAGATCCTGGGCGACTACGCGGACGCGGCGCCTCCGGGGTTCCTGATGGACCGTGGGGCCTTCTCGGAGCACTCCACGGAGCTGACCGAACTGCACGGGCGGCGGCTGATCGTGTGCAGCGAGCTGAAGCCGAACGACAAGTTCGACGAAGCCCGCGTCCGGCTCCTGACGGGTGGTGACAAGATCAAGGCCCGCCGTATGCGGCAGGACTACTTCTCCTTCACCCCCACCCACCACCTGTGGTTGCTGGGCAACCACCGCCCGGAGGTCTCCACGGGCGGTTTCGCGTTCTGGCGCCGCATCCGTCTGCTGCCGTTCACCCGCACGGTCCCGGCCCACCGCAGGATCGACAACCTCGCCTTCGAGCTGGTCCGTGACGAGGGCCCTGGCATCCTGCACTGGCTCGTCGAGGGGGCGAAGCGCTACCTCCGCACACGGGACCCTCTGGAGGGCCCTGACAGGGTTCGCATCGCGACGACGGCCTACGCGACCACCGAGGACCACATCGGCCGTTTCCTGGCCGAATGCTGTACGCGCAGCACCGATTCCGATCTGAGGGTGGAGCAGGGACTGCTGTTCTCGGAGTACAGCTCGTGGTGCAGCGCCGGTGAGGGGATCCGCCCGGCCAGCCCCAGGACCTTCGCCAACCGGGTCCGCCAGGAGGTGGGCGTGGCCTCTCCGACCGACATGATCAAGTCGAACGGACGGAAATACTATCCGGGCATCGCCCTGCTGGAGCAGGCATGACGGCGCTCGTACGTCCGGTCTCTCCACGATGTGCCCTACACCGCGCTCGCCGTGCGTTCTACGATGGTGAGTAGGCCACGCTCGCGGTGGCCCCGCGGAAGGGCCCGCCGCTCGACGGTGAGCGGGCCGGAGCGACACGGACAGAAGCCCGCCATGCCCATGGCCGGGAGCACGCCGACGAAGGAGAGGCTGCAGCCATGAGTTCGCTGTTGACCGAGAGCGACCTCATCCACGAGGCCGAGGTGGTGTGGCTGGAGAACCTCGAACGGCTCGACTACGTCCGTCAGGCGCTGGACAAGACCAGGCGGCGGAACACCAAGCCGCCCTACGCGCGCGACGGACGCATGGTGGGGTACGCCCTGCTGGACGAGGACGTGTCCCCGGACCCGGACAGCGGTCTGTACAAGCGCAGGGTCTTCTTCCTGCTGCCGCACGACCGCGACAGCCTGCCCGACGGCCTGTACAGCGAGGGGGCCCCGGGGGAGGCGGTCGACCCGCGGACCATCACCCCGAAGAAGCCGGGAGCCAAGACGCCCAGGTCGCAGTGCGGCTCCGGGGCCATAGCCACATCGGCACCCTGAGACGCCCCTCCGGCGGCCCGTGCAGGGCGTGGTGGGCGGCCCCTCGTGCCTCGCGGCTGTACTGATCCCTCCTCCAGGGCACGCGCGTCCCGGCTGCGAAGGGCACGCGGGCGGCACGCGGATGATCTCCTCGTGCGGCCGGTGCGGCGTGAGCGGGCTCCCACCGGGCCCACGCACGCCGCACCGGCACCGTTCCGAGTTATCCGGCGGTGTTCCGTGCGCCCGTCTCCAGGACGAAGTCGCGGACCGCTCCGGCGAACAGTTCCGGTTCCTCCACGTGCCCCAGGTGACCGCTGTGCTCAAGGACCAGCAGCCGTGAGTCGGGGATGAGGTCATGGAGTTCGAGACCCCAGCGCATGCCGCAGATCACGTCGTGCCGGCCCACGATGACCAGAGCCGGCACCGCCAGTTCCTTCAGCGCGGCGCGATCGTCGATGACATCGGGTGCGAGGTCCTCGTCCAGCCCTGAGATGTACGTCGCCCGGACGGCGTCCCGGAGCGGTGCCAGCCGTTCCTCGTCGCCCCAGTAGTCGGCGAAGTACGACGGCAGTACACCCCGTGCCACCGCCTCGGTCTGCTCGTCGTCGGAGATGCTCGCCATCGCGCCGAACGCCGCCAGCACGTCCGGCAGTCCCGGGTGTCCGGCGTGCTTCTCGGCGAACGCCTCCACCATGCGGCCGGCCTCCGCGCCGTGCTCGGGTCCGGTGACCGGCGCACCCTCGTAGAGCACCACGCCCGCCAGCCGATCGGAGCGGTGCAGGGCGTGGTAGGCGGCCACGAACGCGCCGTGCGAGTGCCCCAGCAGGTGCACCTCGGGCACACCGAGCTGGTTGACGAGCACCTCCAGGAACTTGCTGTAGCGCTCCCGGGTGTATCCGTGCGGGTGCGAGGGGAGTCGGCTGTCGTGCGTGGTGCCGATGGGCTCGACGTACACCATGGTCAGGTGCTGTTCGAGCGCGGGCATGCGCAGGTACTCGTAGTGGATGCCCGGTCCGCCGGAGTGCGCCACGCACACCGGGCCGCTGCCGTGGACGTGGTAGCGCTGGAGCAGGGCGCCGAGCCGGAAGGTGTGGGTGCCGGGGGAGAGGGGATCGGTGCGGGGTGCTGTGCCGTCGCCGTGCTGGACCGACGTGTTCATCGAGGCCTCCGTGTGCTGTGCAGGTGTCTGTGACACCGACATGACGTTCCGGGGGCCGACAAGTTCGGTGGTGCGGGTGTGATCCAGCGCACACTTCCCGGCGCACACTTCCCGGCGCACGGCCGCCGACGTGGGGAGAGGCGCCTGCTCAGGCCGCGGGAGGTACGGACTCGGCCTGCGGGCGGGAAGCGTGGTGGAGGGAGACGCGGTCGAACCGGCCGCCGTCCAGCGTCATGATCCAGGCCACGCCCGGGGGGCAGTGGTCAGGGTCGTCCGTGGGGTTGATCAGTTCCATCTCCCACACGACCAGGGACCGGCCCGCCACGACGTGGACGGGTCGCTGGCGCACGCCTGCCGAGAGGTCGCTGTCCATCCCCGCCATCAGGAGGCCGGCGCCCCCGAGCCGTTCCCCTCCGGTGAGGAGGGCGACGTCGGCGGAGTAGCGGTCCTTGACCACCTTGCCGAACTCGCCGCGCTCGGCGGCCGCGAGGGTGTCGTGCGCCTCCAGCCAGCTGGCCCGCGTCCGCCGGATCGCGTCCTCGTGCGCCGTGGCCGCGGTGGCGGTCAGGGCCTGGGCCAGCGTGGCGCGGGCCTGGCTCAGCCGGCTGCGTACGGTGCCGACAGGAACGGCGCAGGCCTCGGCGATCTCCCGGTACGAGGTGATCCCGGTGGAGAAGTACCGCAGGACGACCGGAAGGCGCAGGGCCGGTGACAGCGTCTCGACGGCCTCCCAGATCCAGTCCCGCAGCGCGTGGCTCTGCAGTACCTGCTCGGGAGTGACCTGGTCCGGCGGCAGCGGGACGTCCTCCATGGGCTCGACCCGCTGGGAGGCCCGCAGCAGGGTCCGGCAGCTGTTGCGCACCACCATGCGCAGCCAGGCCCCCACTGCCTCGGGGTCGCGGACGTCCACGATCCTCCGCAGCGCCACGAGTGCCGCTTCCTGGAGGACGTCGTCCACGTCCGTGCCGGGCCCGAGCAGACTGAGTGCGACCGCGCGCATCCCGGGCCGGTGCCGCTCCAGCAACAGGGCCAGGGCAGACACGTCCCCCGCCTGGGCGGCCCGCGTCAGCGCCGCGTCCTCGCCCGGCCCTGCGCCCCCCGGTATCCCGTTCATACCCCGCCCTTTCCGACGGCGACATCTGTCCACGGCGAGCCTAGCCCGCCGGGAGACACATGTGTCAGCGCGCACGGGCCCCGCCGTGGTCCGGGTGTCCGCTTGCGGGCAGGGGAGGGGCACCGGCTGCCGTGTCCGGGCCCCCGGCGAGCCCCGGACACGGCAGCCGGGGAGCCCCGGACCGTGGGGGAGCGGCCGCCCTCACATCGGGGAAGAGTACGAGGACGGCCGCCCGTTCCTGCGGACGGGCCAGCCACTGGGTATCCCGCCCGCAGGGGTCTTCTCTGGGGCAACGGGCCCAGGGGCGCGGCGGGTTCACCGATGGGACGAGAATCCGGGACGGATACGTGGGGAGCGCACGCCGGTCGCGGCCGGCAGGCCGCCCCGGCCGGCGGACACGTTCCGCCGGGGCCTCCCGGGCTCCGCGCACAGGCCCCCGCGGGTCCGGCTCAGCCGGTGTTCCGGTGGTGGCGGAGGATCTGCGTGCTCCAGGTGTCCGCCCCGGGACTGCGCCGGTAGAAGACGTCGGGCTGCACGGGTTCGCACGTCACGAGGAGGATGTCCCCCCGCCCGAGCACGACGTGCCGCCGAATCCGCGTGGAGCGGCGTTCGCGGCGGCGCGTGACCTGGAGGTGCAGCGGGTGCGGCCCCGGGGACAGAGGGACGAACCGGACCTTTCCGACGCTCGTCCGGTCCACACCGCAGAGGCGGCGCCCTTCTTCGGTGACCGACACCAGACACCACTTGAGCGACGTGCTGCGCGGCGGGTCACGCAGGTCCACCTGGAGCAGCACCCCGGCCTGTCCCCGGCGGCGTGCGCGGTGGATCAGATAGCGGGAGTGCCACTTCAGCCGGCCGTCGAATCCGCGATCCACCCGTACCGCGATGTCTCCCATCCCGTACCCCCAGTCCGTCGTCGGGCCGCCGAGTCCCCCGGACATCTCAGGCTGGCACGCACGGGCATGGTTCAGTAGAGCCGCGCCCGGCAGGACGCGGGGGCGGAACTCTGCCAGAAGAGGACGGTGACACGGGTGTCCGTGGCCGGGGCGGCACCGCGCCGACCGGGTTCCCGGCCGCTCGCGCGGTCAGTCGGACTGCGCCCCGGGAGCCGGGAGCAGGCTCGCCGTGGCGACGTCCCAGTCGATCCCGGACAGTTCGTCCCCCGCGGGCACCAGGTCGTAGGTGTGCCCGAGCCACTCCGCGAGCGGCGGCACGGGCAGCTCGAACAGGGCCGCCATGTCCCCTGAGGCCAACTGGAGCCACGCGGTCTCCTCCTCCTCCAGGCTGGACGGCCACATCTGGATGTCACCGAGACCGCTCATCGAGTGCAGCCCTTGGCACAGGAGGTCCCGCCCGATGCGCCACAGGACCCGCGGACCGCCTTCGACGGCGAACTCCGCGCGCACGACCAGGGGGGTCCCGGGGTCGAACCGGAACTCCGCCCTGACCGGCTGCCGGGCGGAGACGCCCAGCACACGCTCGATGTCCAGGGTCAGCCCGGAACCGCTGTGCGGGGCGGTTCGGCCGGCCTGAACACCTGGTCGGTTGCCGCTCATGACGGGTGGGTCCTTCCTGTGACGGATGCTGGCCCACCCACTCTCGCCCGCCCGGAGGCGCCGTACATAAGTAACTTGACCGTGCGTCTTCACCGTCCTCGGCGGTGGCCGCCCCGGCGGCTGCCGGACGTCCCCGAGGCGTTTCGTCCGAAGGGGCCTCCCGCCGGGGGGACATGGGCACCCGGGCGCGCGCGGGCCGCCGACATTAAGTAATTCGACTGTCGTCGCGGCACCCTTCCTGAACGATCCTGGAACGGTCGCCTGCGTGCCGGTGCCGGGCGTTCGTCGTGCTCGGAGGAACCGCCCGTGAACCGTACCCCCGTCGTCTTCATCCATGGCGCGTGGCTGCACGCGCTGTCCTGGGAGTCGTGGGCCGAGCGATTCGCCAGCCGGGGATTCCTCGCCCTCACCCCTGGATGGCCGGGGGAGGGCGCCGTCCACGAGGTGCGGCGTTCACCCGGGACGCTCGGTGGCATCGGCCTGGACACCCTCACGGACCACTACGCCGGGATCGTCCGTTCCTTCGACATCTCCCCGGTGATCGTGGGCCACTCCGTCGGCGGCCTCATCGCGCAGCACCTCATCGGCGCCAACGTCGGCCGGGCCGCGGTGGCCATCGCCCCCGCCCCGATCAGCGGCGTTCCCCTGCCGGCCTCCCGCCCCCGGCTCTGGACCCCCGGCGAGGACGACCCCGCCGACCCCGTGGTGTCCCTGTCGCCGGAGCGTTTCCACCAGGCCGTCGCGAACACCGTCGGCGCCGGGGAGTCCGGCCGGCTGCACGAGCGCTACGCGATACCGACATCGCGCCGCCTGCTCGCGGACCTGGGATGCGTGGGGACGTGGCGCCCCGGCCCGCAGGCCGCGGCGGACGTCGGCAACGCGGGCCGGGGCCCCCTCCTGCTGGTCTCGGGACAGGAGGACCGGCTGGTGCCCGACTCCGTCACCCGCGCCGTCTACAAGCAGTACGGCGACTCCACGGCGGTCACCGATCTCAAGCAGTTCGCCGACCGTGCCCACTCGCTGGTCATCGACAGCGGATGGCGCTCGGTCGCCGACCACGTGCTCGGCTGGCTCGACGAACGGGGTGTCCGCGCCCTTCCCGGGCCCGGTCACACCCCCTGATCGGCCGGCATGCTGCCCAGCGCGTCGCGCAGCGCGGCGCGGGAGGTGATGCCCAGCTTGGGGAAGACCCGGTACAGGTGGGAACTGACGGTCCGCGGTGACAGGTGCATCCGCTCGCCGATCTCCTTGTTGGTCAGACCGCCGGCGGCGAGGTCCGCGATCCTGCGTTCCTGCCAGGTCAGCGCCGCCAGGTGCGCCGACGAGGCGAGGGTGGGCGCCCCGGCGGCACGGAGCTCGGCCCGGGCCCGTTCCGTCCAGGCCGGCGCACCGAGGCGCTCGAAGGTTTCGGCGGCCTGGGTGAGCGGGAGCCGGGCGGCCTTGCGTCCCTGGGTGTGCCGGAGGTGGATGCCGTGCGCGAGGCGGATCCGGGCCAGTTCGAAGGGGAAGTCGGGTGCCGCGGGCTGCTGTTGAGCCTGCCGGTAGAGGGCGTCGGCCTCGTCCGGATCGGCGGTGGTCATGGCGAGGGCCCCGTGGGTGAGGAGGGCCAGACGGGGGGAGACGCGGGGGAGTCCGGCGTCGTGCGCGGCCAGGGCGTGGATGCGCGCCTGTTCGGAGCGGCCGGTGTGGAGCGCCGCCTCGACGAGGTCGAGGAGGGTACGGCTGGCCTGGTGGGCGTACGGTTCGAAGGTGCCGGGCGTGGTGAGGCCGATGGCGTGCAGGTAGGCGGCCTCGTAGTCGCCCTCGCCGAGGGCGGCCGTCGTGCCGATGGTGTCCGTGATCTGGGTGAGGAACCCGATGCCGCGGGGACGGGCCCACGCGTCGACCGCGGCCTGGAGTTCGCGCGCCCGTTCGCCCTCGCCGCGCAGGGCGGCCAGCAGACCCAGGTACGCCCGGGTGTGATGGGCGAACAGGGTGTGGCGTCGCGAGGTCGTCAGCTCCAGACCGCGCTGCCCGGTCCGCTCGGCCTCGTCCCACTCACCGACCGCGATCTGGTCGAGCATGATGAGGTGCAGCATGGTCATGCCCGCAGCTATCGCCCCGGTCTCCACCTCCCGGTCGACGGTGCGCTGGAGATGGCGCCGGTACTGGCTGAGGGTGTCCACGTGGTACGCCGAGACACCGAGCCGTGTGACGTGCCAGGGTTCGACGTCCCGCAGCTCGGCGAAGGCCCGGTCCACGCGCTCGTGCACGCCCGCGCCACGCCGTACGACGTCGCTCCAGGCGTCCTGGTAGATGCGGGAGTGGCCGGGCACCAGGCCGCCCAGGGAGTCAAGGAGTTCGTGGGCCTGTTCCCAGGCGGCCGCGTCGCTCGCGTACTGGTTGGTGACCAGCAGCAGGTTGATCAGCCGCGTGAGCACCTCGTCCGGCTCGCTGACACCGCCCCGCATGCTCTCGATCGCCGCGACGACCTGGCGCCGTGAGGAACGTACGTCCCCGTCCTCGTACAGCGCGACGTAGGCGGTGGTGACCACCGAGACCGGGGAGTCGCCGCCGCCCGAGGCGTTGTCCGTGCGGATCAGCCGTTGGGCGTGGTCGAGTTGGCCGGCGTGACCGGCGATGAACGCCGCACTGCCCAGGCGTCTGGAGCGTTCCTCGTGGCTCTCGCTCAGCTCCGCGGCCCTGGTCAGCCAGGCCACCGCGGCCACCGCGCCGCCCCGCCGGGTCGCGGAGTCCGCAGCCGCCTCCAGCGTCGCCGCGACCTGTTCGTCCGGGTCGACCGTCGAGGCCGCCAGGTGGGTCGCGCGCCGCTCCAGGTCGTCGGGGTGCACCCGGGCGAGAGCCGCGTGTGCCGCACGCCGCTCGTTGGGGGTGGCCATCTGGACGACGGTGGACCGGACCAGGGGGTGCCGGAAGACGAAGTCGCCCGTGAGCGGATCGATGTACAGCAGACCGCGGGCCGCCGCCTCGTCCGCGTGCACCATGCGGTAGCGCCTTCCGCCCGGCCGGCCTGCCGTCGTACCGGCTCCGACACCGTCCAGGGCGCCGCGCAGCAACTCCGCGCGCACCGCGGCGCCGAGCGCCTCGATACGGGCGCCGTACACGTGCTGGAGGCGCAGAGGCAGCGGGATGCCCGTGTACCCGGCCAGTTCCCCGGGGGTGCGGCCCTCCCTGCCGCCGCGCACGTAGGGCGGCAGCTCCAGCAGCGCGAGGGGGTTCCCCGCCGCCTCGTCCAGGACCAGGCGGCGGATCCGGGGGTCCAGCCCCGGATGGTGCAGGTCCAGAAGCCGCTCGGAGGCGCTCTCCGAGAGCGTGGTCACCGGGAGTTCGGGCAGCGCCGCGGTGTCGAAGCCCGAGGGCGCGTCGGAGCGCAGCACGACGACGAGCTTCACCGAGCTGCCGGTGAGCCGGCGCCCCACGAACCCGCACACCTCCGTGCTGGAGGCGTCCAGCCACTGGCCGTCGTCGAGCACCAGCAGAAGGGTTTTCTGCGACGCCACGAGCGAGAGCAGGTCCAGGACCGCGATGCCGAGGGTCATGACCGAGGGGGGCGTCCCCTCGCTCCGGCCGAAGACGACGTCGAACACCCGCCGGTGTACGCCGTCCAGCCGGTCGATGTAGGACAGCAGCGGGTACAGGAACTGGTGCAGGCCGGCGAACGGCAGCTCCGACTCGGCCTCGACCCCGGCCGCCCGGATGACGCGGTGCCTCTCGTCCGCCGCCAGCTCGGCGACGTGCTCCAGCAGGGCGCTCTTGCCCACACCGGTCTCCCCCCGCAGGACGAGCGCCCGCCCCCCGGAGGCCTCCAGGAACGCCGACAGCACCCCCTGCTCGCTCTCGCGCCCGACCATGGCCCCGATCCCGGACTCCACGCGTCCCCCACTCCCTTTCACCCACCGGCCCGGTGCGGCCGCTGTCGTGGCCCGTGCGCGGAGGTCGCGCCGGGCCCGCTCCGTGAGGGCACGAAGCCGTCGTCCGGCGTTCCCGGACCAGGACCCCCCGAGCGGCGGTGCCCACCGGAAGCCGCCGGGTGTGCCCCTGCGAGGTGTGCTCCCGGGACAGACACCGTGACCCCGGACATGTTTCGTCGTCCCTCTTCCCCCGCCTGGACAGGAGACTAGATGCCTCCGGGTGTTCCCGTCACGTGCTATGGCCGAAAAGTTTCTTGTGCGGCATTCCTGAACGCATGTGTGAGAAGCGCGACCCACCGCTGTGCCTCCACGTTCGGGCCGCGTTGACCTGGGCCTGTCCGCATACGGACGCACCACTTGCGGAGTCGGGGCAGAGTTGGGGATCCGCTGTGATCCGGTGCGATACGGCCACCTCGCCGTCGTCCGCGGGGGCGTGCGGGACATCGGCGAAGGCTTCGGGAACAACGGGGCTATCCTCACACGTATCTACTTGACACACATGTTGGCAAGCGGAGCCCGGCGGACCGTACCGCCGGGAGAGGAGCCGGAATGGACTGGGTCGTACAAGGGCTGTGCCGGGCGCAGCCGGAGCGGATGTTCGCCGAGGGCGACGCCGAGGCGGAGGCCAAGGCCGTCTGCGCCGGCTGTCCGGTACGGCTCGACTGCCTGGCCCACGCCCTGGACCACCGTGAGGGATACGGCGTATGGGGCGCGATGACCGAACGCGAACGCCGCGCGCTGCTGCGCCGCAGTCCGGCCGTGACGTCCTGGGCCGCGTTCCTGGAAGTGGCCCGGCCCCGCAGGGGCGCGGCGACGGCGGGGCTCGGCCGCTGAGCGGGCCCCGCCCCGGACAGGGTGCCCGCAGGGCCGGTCCGCCGCACCCGCGCGCCGCGGGGCCGGATCCCCCTCCGCGCAGCTGACCGGGTGCGGTCGGCTGCCGTACGTCACCGTCCGCCGGACCGGGTAGAAGCCGACCGACCGCAGGTCCGGCCCGCCCATGAGGCGCGTTCGGCTGCGGGAGCGCCCGCTCCGGATTCACCCTTTCAACGTGCCCCGCCGCGCCGTGCGCCTGAGACACGGCGACCGGACCGCGTGGTCCGGTACTGACGGGAAGTGGAGAACGGACCCACGGGTCCGCAGAGCAGCCCTGGGAGTGGCCATGCATCCATCGATCGACGCCGAACGCACCGCGCTCTCCGACCCTGCCCGCACAGCGGTGGCCGCGGTCCAGGAGATCGCACCCGTCCTGCGCCGTGCCGCCGACGCGGCCGAGCGCGAGAGCCGGCTGACCCCCGAGGCGGAACAGGCGCTGCGGACCGCGGGCCTGTTCCGCCTGGGAGCCCCCGAACGCTTCGGCGGACACGAGCTGTCGCCGGCCGACAGCCTGGACGTCCTGGCCGAGGTGGCGCTCGCCTGCCCGTCGAGCTCCTGGGTGGTGATGGTCTCCTACGTCGCGCAGCAGATCGCCGCCTCCTTCGGGGAGCGGGCGCGGCAGGATCTGTGGGGCGAAGGGCCCGACGTCGCCCTGTGCGGAGTGTTCGGCAGCACCGGAGCCGTCTCGGAGCCCATCGAGGGCGGGCTGCTCGTCTCCGGATCCTGGTCCTGGGCGTCCGGCTGCCACCACGCCGACTGGGCCATGCTCGGCGTCCCGCTGCCCGGGGAGCAGGGCAGCACTCCCGAACGGGGGCTGGCGCTGATCCCGGCCTCAGCCCTCGCCGTCAGGAGGACCTGGGACATGGCGGGCATGCGCGGCACGGGCAGCGACACCCTGGTCGCCGAGGAGGTGTTCGTCCCGTACCACCGGCTCCGCCGTTTCGCCGACGTCGTCCGGGGCAACGGACTGCCCGAGGAACCGCTCTACCGCATTCCACCGGGGTCCATGACCCTCGTCTCGGCGGGGCCCCTGCTGGGCACCGCCCAGGCGGTCCTCCAACTCACCCTGGAGACCGTGGAGAGCGGCAAGCCCATGGCCATGTCCCTGCACGCCCGCCTCGCCGACTCACCCAGTGTGCAGGCGTCCCTCGCCGAGGCGGCGACCCTCATCGACTCCGCCCGTCTGCACCTGACGCGCTCGGCCGCGTTCGTCGGCGCGGCCGCGGCCTCGGGGACCACCCCCACGCTCGTCGAACGGGCCCGGGTGCGCATGGACGCCGGGCACGCCTCCGTGTCCCTGCGCCAGGCGGTCCAGGCACTGCTCACCGTCAGCGGAGCGGGCAGTTTCTCGGCCACCAGGACCATCCAGCGCCACTGGCGCGACCTGGAGACCGCGGCCCGGCACCCCACCCTCGATCCCGGACTCGCCAAGGAGATGTACGGCCGCGCGCTGGCGGGCGACGAACGGCCGGTCAGCCCGATGGTCTGAGCGCGCCCGGCCCGGCCCCGCGCGTACCCCTGCCGGACGGCACCCGTCCGTCCGGCAGGGAGCAGGAGGACTCCCGCCGAGGACTTGGCCCCCGGGCGGACGGCGCACGGCCGAGGAACGTGTTCCGCACACGCGGGGCTCCGGGGGCCGGCTCGCACACCCGAGTGGTGCGCCTCACGTGAACCCCCAACCGTGACACACACGTCTTTTCCAGTAGGTAACGAACACATGCCGGCCGAGGCGGTACGGACATGTCCCGCCGCGCGGTGAGGCCCCCTCACGCGGGCCCGGCATGCCCGAGACGCCCACGGGGCAGCGGAGCGGGAAGAAGCTGATGCACGATGAAGGACGGCAGGACCGTCTGGCTCCCCTACGGACGGAGCCGGATCCCCGGCCTGCCGCACGGGCTCACCTACGCCGAATGGGACGGCTCGGGCCGGCTGCCCGGTGACCCCGCCGACGTACGCTTCCTCGTCGGCCCGCCCGTGCCCGGCGCCGAACGCCTCCTGCGCCCCGTGCTCCCGCGCATGCGCAACCTCGAAGTGCTCCAACTCCTCAGCTCGGGCTACGAGCACATGATGCCGCTCCTGGACGGGATGCCCGCCGGGGCCCGGCTGGCCACCGGGCGCGGAGTGCACCGCGAGGCGACCGCGGAGCTGGCCGTCACCCTGCTGCTGGCCCTGTGCCGGGGGCTCGACCGGTTCGCGGCCCATCAGGCGGAAGGGAACTGGCGGCCCGAGTTCCGGTCGACACTGGTCGGCAAGCGCGTCCTGATCATCGGCTACGGCGCCGTCGGCGCGGCCGTCGCCGTCCGGCTCCACGCGTTCCGGTGCGAGGCGGTCCTCGTGGCCCGGACGGCGCGTACGACGCCGGCGGGACACGTGCACGGGACGGCGGAGCTGTCCGGCCTGCTGCCCACCGCGGACGCGGTGGTGGTGTGCGCGCCGCTGACCGACCGGACACACGGCATGTTCGACGCGGACGCGCTGGCGCTGCTGAAGGACGGGGCGATGCTGGTGAACGTCGCCCGTGGAGAGCTCGTCGACACCCACGCCCTGGTCCGCGAGGTGCGGGCCGGCCGGCTCCGGACCGCCCTCGACGTCACCGACCCGGAACCACTGCCGTCGGGCCACCCTCTGTGGAGTCTGCCGGGCGCGCTGATCACCCCGCACGTCGCGGCGTTCACCGACGCGTTCGGCACGATGAGCACGGACTTCCTGCGGCGGCAGCTCAACCGCTATCTGCACGGCGAGGAACTGGAGAACGTGGTCATGACGACGACCGGAACCGAAGAACGGGCCGCCTAGACACATGCCGACGTCCACGCACGACGAACCGCCGAAGGCGTTCGGGCCGGGCACCGGTCTCCCGCAGGTGTTCGCCTTCTTCGAAACGGACGGCCACCGTGATGCCGCCGGGGCCTGGCGGGCGTTCACCGGAACCTGGAACTGGGCCGCTCCCCTCACCACCGCCGTTCCCCGCACCCACCCGGCCGGTCCTCCCGTGGCCCGGCCCGCCGACGGGGGTTTCGCCCTGTCCGGACCCTGGCACCTGCCCCTGCACCGGGGAACGGGGGAGTGGCTGGCCCTGCCGCTCCACCGCGGCGGTCTGGCCCCCGGCCGTAGGACCGCCGGGCCCGACCTCTTCGTGGTGCCCGCCAAGGTCCTCCCCGGCGAGGCGGGCGAGGCGCTCCGCGCCACGGGCGGCGACGACGCGTCCGGGCCCGCGTTCCGGCTGGCAGGCACGCACGTGCCGACGGGATTCGCCACCCACACGGCGGGCGCGCCCCTGGGCACGGGGGACCACGCCTTCCTGCGTACGGCGGTCGCCGCCCTGGCCCTGGGCGCTGCCCGCCGGGTGACCGACGTACTGGCCGGCCCCGGACCGGACGGCCGGAGGGCGGTGGCGCCCGTCGCCGCAGCCGCCGAACTGGCCGCCGTGCTGCACGACGAGCGCCTGAGCCTGGCGGCGGCAATGCACAGCACCCCCTCCGTGCGACAGCCCCCGTACGAGCCCCCGGACGCCGAGGAACGGCTCGCGGGGCGCGTCCGGCAGGCCGTGAACACCGTCCGCCATGTGGTCATGGCGGCGTACGAACATACGCTGTCCGCGGGCGGGAGCAGCGGTGATCACCCCCTGATGAGCATCATCGAGGCCATTTCGCCCATACTTCAGCAGGCGCGGTACGCAACGGAGCTTCTGCCGCCCGACGACAGGACCTCCCTCAGGAAGGCTGACCACGGTGACGACCGTCGCATACCAGGGTGAACCCGGATCCAACTCGGCGACCGCCGCGCGCGCCCTGTATCCGGAGGGCGCCGAGCTGCCCTGCACCAGCTTCGAGCAGGCCCTGGACGCCGTGACCCTCGGCACCGCCGACGTCGCCGTGATCCCGGTGGACAACTCCGCCGCCGGACGCGTGGCCGACGTGCACCATCTGCTGCCGGAGTCGGGGCTGCACATCGTCGCCGAGTACTTCCTCTCGATCCGCTTCGACCTCATGGCGGTGCCCGGCGCCACCCTGGACCAGGTGGAGTGCGTACGCAGCCATGTGCACGCCCTGGGCCAGTGCCGCAAGCTGCTGCGCGAGGGCGGCTGGCGCACCCTGGTCACCGACGACACCGCCGGAGCGGCGCGCGAGGTGGCCGAGCTGGGCGACCCCCGGCACGCGGCACTCGCCCCGCCCGCCGCCGCGGGACTCCACGGACTCGACGTACTGCGCTCCGAGGTCGAGGACGACCCCGACAACACCACGCGGTTCGTCGTCCTGTCCCGGGACGCGGCCCCGGCCCCGAACGTGGGCGAGCCGACGATGACGAGCGTGTTCTTCTGGGTGCGCAACATCCCCAGCGCGCTCTACAAGGCGCTCGGAGGCTTCGCCAGCAGCGGGGTGAACCTCACCAAGATCGAGAGCTACCAGATGGGGGCGGGGCTCAACGCAAGCCACTTCTACGTCGAGATCGAGGGACACCCCGACGAGGACCGCGTCGGCCTCGCCCTGGACGAACTGCGGTTCTTCTCCTCCGAGGTGCGCACCCTGGGGGTGTACCCCGCGCACCCTTACCGGCTGAAGGGCTGAAGGGCTGAAGGGCTGAAGGGCTGAGCGGTCGGCGTGCCGAGCGCACGAGCGCCCCGCACGCCGGGACGATGGCGCGCCACCCCGCGCCCGGAGCGGCCCGGGGTGGGCGCAGGCCCTCAGGCACCGCACGATCCGGTGCTCCGCGACCCCGTGACCACTCCGCGACCCGCGTGACCACTCCGCGACCGTCGTGACCACCCCGCGACCCGCGTGAACGTCCGCCGACCGGCGTGGACCGGTCCACGGGAGGGCCCGGTCCTCCGACGCCGCCGCCGGTGCGGTGGAGGGCCCGGTCCTCGCGGCACGACGCGGCCGGCTCGTCCCGGGTTCACCTCACACATGAGACGGGTTTTCCCACACCCAGGTGTCTTCTCGGCGGGCGGCAGCGAGAAACATGACGACCTGGTTCGAGGGTGTTTTCGCGGGCCTTCTAAAGTGTGCACATGATTCAGCACCGCAAGGGCCTCGTCCTCGACTTCGGTGGTGTGCTGACGACCCCTCTGCTGCCCGCCGCGCTCGCCTTCGAGAAGCGCGAGGGACTGCCCGAGGGAACTCTGCTCACCGGTCTCTACCTGGCCCCGGAGGGGATCCGGCTGACCGAGCGGCTGGAGCGCGGCGAGCTCACCCAGCCGCAGTGGAACGAGGCGGCCGGACGCCTCCTCGGAATCCGTCCGGACAACCTGATGGGCCGCGTCTTCGCCGATCTGCGCCCGCAGACCCCGGTGATCGCGGCGGCAGCCGCCGCGCGCCGGGCGGGAGTCAGGGTCGGCATCCTCTCGAACTCCGTCGGCCTGGGCCCGTGGGACCTGTACGACGGGTACGGGCTGGAGGAGCTCTACGACGCCGTGGTGCTGTCGGAGACCCACGCGACGCGCAAGCCCGAGCCCGAGGCCTACCGGATCGTGCTCGACGAACTGGGTATGACGGCGGAGGAATGCGTGTTCGTCGACGACACCGAGCCGTACCTGCCACCCGCGGCGGCACTGGGCTTCGCCACCGTCCACGCCGTGGACCCGGCCCGGACGGTCGCCGCCCTCGAAACCCTGCTCGGCATCCCGCTGACCGACAAGGACCCGGACCGGGTCACCCCCTGAGGAGACACACATGAAACTAGGACTTGCACTTCCGGACTTCGGCCCCGACGCCCACCCGGAGGGCCTCCTCCGCGTCTGCCGCAGCGCGGAGGACATGGGATACGACTCCTTGTGGACGGGTGACCGCGTCCTCGCCCCCCGGACGCCCGGAACGCCCTACCCGAGCGCCGACGGTTCGATGCCGCGCGTCTACGAGAACCACATGGACCCGCTGGTCGCCCTGACGTTCGCCGCGTCCCACACGACCCGCGTCGAGCTCGGCACCAGCACGCTGAACGGCCTGTGGCACCCGCCGATCATGCTGGCCCGTTCGCTGACCACCCTCGACGTACTCAGCCGGGGACGCCTGGTCGTGGGCCTCGGTCTGGGCTGGATGCCCGAGGAGTACACGGCGGTCTCCGTGCCCTGGAAGGGCCGGGGCGCGCGGCTCGACGAGACGGTGGACATCCTGGAGGGGTACTGGACCAACGACGTCTTCGCCCACCAGGGGCCGCTGTTCACCATTCCGGAGACGGTCGTGGGCCTCAAGCCGCACCGGCGGCCCGGCCCTCCCGTGCTGCTCGCGGCCTTCACCCCCCGTGGCCTGCGGCGGATCGGAAGGCGGCTCGACGGCTGGCTGCCCGTGGCGATGCCGCTCCCGCACCTGCTCGGCATGTGGGACGTCGTCCTCAAGGAGGCCGAGGAGGCGGAACGCGACCCGGCCACCCTGCGCATGGCGCTGCGCGTCAACCCGCAGCTGACCGGGTCGAAGACCGGTCCGGAGGAGATGCCGCAGGCGGGCACACTCGGTCAGTACATCGACTACGCGCGGGCGGCGGCCGAGGCGGGGGTCCACGAACTGTTCATGGACTTCGGCCAGACACGTGCCACCCTCGAGGAGCGCGTCGACCTGGCCGGCCGCTTCATCGAGGGGGTCCGCAACGGCTGACGGCTTCGCGGATCCGCGGAGCCGTGCCCACGCGCCCCACCGCGGATCCGCTCACCGGGCCCTTCGCACGGCCACGACCTGGTCCGGGTCCCGTGCGATCACAGCCCCGTCCGGGACCCACACGGCCACGACCTCGTCCGGGAGCGCACGGGATCAGCCCGGGTGAGGCGGACAGCAGAAGCCTGGCCGGGTAAGCCGGTTCACCGACTGCGTACCCGGCGGACCCGGCGTACCCGGCCCCCGGGAGCACAGGGACGCATGGGCTCCCGGGGGCCTTCGCCGTGTCAGGAGGTGCCGATGCCGTTCAGCAGCGTGTCGACGACGACGTCCGCCGCCTGCGCGGCACTCAGCTCGGGCAGTTGCCGCGACACGAGGTGCATGAGCTGGGGGAGAAGCGCGCCCGGCCACCCCTGGGGCAGGCCGGGGCGCAGGAATCCCTCGTCCGTGGCGCGTTCGAGGAAGGTGTCGACCTCGTGGGCGGACGCGTCGCGGCGTGCGCGTACGGCGTCGTCGGTGAGCATGCGGTTGAGGTCGACGGGCCAGGTGCGGTTGACGCTGATGATGTTCTCGACGTAGCGGTGGAGCGCGACGGGGACGGGCGCTTCGCGCAGCCTGGCGTCCTGGATGGCGTGTTCGATGGCGGTCAGGCGCGTTTCGTAGATGGCGGCGAGGAGTTCCTCGCGTGAGGTGAAGCGCCGGTAGACGGTGCGGCGGTCGACGCCCGCCTCGGCGGCGATGCTCGCGATGCTCGCGCCGGGATCGGCGGCGAGCATGCGCGCCCCGGTCTTCAGGACGGCTTCCACGTTACGTACTGCGTCGGCTCTCACGTCACCGAGTCTAACCATGGATCGTGAAACCTGAGACATTTAACGCATCACTCATGTTTAGCTTAGAGACTCAAGCGCTACATTCACGTAGCAAATATCCGAGTGGTGCCAACCGGGTGTGCTGACACCCGGGTCGGTCGTCAGCTCGTCTCCGGCCGTGTAGGCCCACCGGCTCCGCGCGGTCGATCCGTCCCCGCCGTCTCCCTCCCCCCTGCCAGGCCGGGGGCCCGGGGCCGGAGGTGTCGCCGGTGCGCGAGGGACGGCCGGGTGGCCGATTCCCGGCCCCGACGCTCCTACGGCGTGTGCGCGCCGGTGAGGAAGTCCAGGACCAGGGGGCCGGCGTGAGCGCGGAACTCCTCGAAGTAGGCGTGCCGGCCCCGGGGGACCAGATGCAGCCGGGCACCGGGGATCCGGCCTGCGAGCAGGGGCGCGTTGGCGGCCGGGTTGAGCAGGTCGTCGCTTCCGTGGATGACCAGGGTGGGGGCGCTGATGCCCGGCAGGAGGTCCCACGCGTCGTGCCGGCTGCTGGCCAGGAGGTGGTGGCGCCGGGCGTGGGCAGGCATACGGGGGTCCCCGAGGGTGTGATGCGGGCCGGGATGGGAGGCGAGCCACCGAGGTGTGTACATCAGCTCCAGCAGGGCCTGGCGAGCGGCCCCCGGCTGAGGCTGCGTCAGTGCCCGGCGGACGTCGTTGCCGCGTTCGACGCCGTGGGGGCCGCCGGGCGAGGTGCAGCCGAGAACCAGTGCGCCCACCCGGTGGGGGTGGCGGGCCGCGATCTGCTGGGCCACGCGTCCGCCCATGGACGTACCGTAGAAGTCGGCCCGCTCGATGCCGAGTTCGCCCAGTACGGCGATGACGTCCTCGGCGAACAGCTCCGTGCTGTAGGGGGTGTCGGGCTTGTCGCTGTCGCCGGTGCCGCGGTAGTCGAGCGTGAGGGTGCTGCGAGCCGGGTGGAAGTCGGCACGAACCGAGTCCCACCACTGGTGGTTGTTGGCCTGGCCCGCCAGCAGGACCAGCGGCGTCCCCCGGCCCTGGAACTGGTAGGCGATGCGGATTCCGTCCGGTGTCACGGCGTACGTCGTCATCGGTCTCCTCTCTTCCTCCCGTGCCGCCGGTCCTCCTGTGCCGCCGGGCGGACTGCTCGCGCGGTCCCGGGCCCGAACGGACGGCCGAGCGGGAGCCGTCGTCCTCCCCGATCCGGCGGCCGGTTGCCGGACAAGGTACCCGACCTGCCCAGGCCCCGCCGCCGGCCCTACGCCGTCACCGGAGCCGACGCGAACCTCAACCCCCCACTCGCGTACACGCTCCTCGACCTCCTGCGCGATGTGGCCCGCCGCGTCACCGCCACCGGGGAGGCGCCCCGGCAGGAAGAACAACGTTCGGCGGACGCACCGCCCGGAGCCTGGGAATCCGCGGGCTACGGGGCCGGCACCACCTGCCCCACCCCCCCGTTCCCGGTTCCCTGCTCCCCGGCCGCCACGTCCGACCTGGCCCGACCCGACGCGCCCCGACGCCGGCCGACCGTCACCGGTCGCGGCTCCAGAGCACGCCTCCTTCACACGTGTTCGGCCCGGGCTGGCAAGCTGGGGCCATGACTATGCCTGCACCACACCCCTCCCTCCCGGAGCGCGTAGAGGCGCTGCTGGCCGTCGGCGGCCCGCTGCCCATCGTCGCCGCGGGCGACCCCGTACTGCGCGCTGTCGCCGAGCCGTACGACGGGCAGCTCGACGACGCGCTGCTCGCCCGGTTCGTGACCGCGCTGCGCGAGACCATGCACGCGGCCCCGGGCGTGGGCGTGGCCGCGCCCCAGGTCGGCATCCCGCTGAGCATCGCGGTCGTGGAGGACCCCGCCCCCGGACCGGAGGCGACGCTGGAGGCACGGGGGCGTACACCGCTGCCCTTCCGTGTACTGGTCAACCCCGCCTACGAGCCCGAAGGCGACGCCAGGGCCGCGTTCTTCGAAGGCTGCCTGAGCGTGCCCGGCTGGCAGGCGGTCGTGGCCCGCCACGCCCGGGTGCGGCTGCGAGGACAGGACGAACACGGTCACGCGGTGGACGAGGTGTTCACCGGCTGGCCCGCGCGCATCGTGCAGCACGAGACCGACCACCTGCGCGGGACGCTCTACCTGGACGTGGCTCTGTCACGGTCGCTGTCCACCAACGAGGCCGTGGCCGAGCGCTGGTCGCAGCCCACCGCCGAGACGGCCGCGCGGGCGCTCGGATTCGAACTCCCGTGACTGCCTTTCGCGGGCCCGGCACAACCACCTCCCCTCCCACCGTCAACTGACTGATGTACGCGGCTCGTCCCGCGATGCAGTCTGAGGAAGGGCCACACCTCCGGCGAGCCCGTCACACCTCCGGGAACACCTGCCGGTACCGGGAAGGCCCCGTGCGCCGCCGGCGGGGCCCGGGTGGCGGTGTGCCCGAAACGGAGAAGAGGAACAGGCGTGACACTGGTCGAGCGGCGTTCGCTGAAGAGCAGCAACCCGATACTTTCCCGGCCGCAGTTCGGACGGCCGGGCGGACGGAAGACGGCGGCCAGGGACCCGCGAGCCGGGATCGCCGTCGCACGGGAGCGGATCGGAGCGGGCAAGGACGTGGAGCGGGTCCATGACGAGCAGGCGCACGAGGACGATCCCGCTCCGCTGCCGTTCGCCGTCGCCGACCTGATGACGATGGACACCGTCCTGCCCCGTGCGGCGGCGGCTCTCGGCACCACGGCCCTGACCGCCGTGCTGTCGTGGACGGTGCTGCCGCTCGCCCGGCTCGGCACGGCAGCTTCGTACGGGGTGGCGGCCGGCGCCGGGCTCCTCGCCGCGGCACTGGTGATGACGCAGTACCGCAGGAACCTTCCCTCGCCGGCCCGGACCCTGGCGTTCGCGGCCTGCCAGGGCCTGTTCCTCGGCGTGCTCTCGGCGACGGTCTCCAGCCACCTGTCACCCGGTGTCCTCGTCCAGATCGTGCTCGGGACGATCGCGGCCTCCGCCGGAGCCCTCCTCGCCCACAGACTGCGCTGGATGCGGGTGAACCGCCGGTTCCGCGCCTTCCTCGGCGCCACCCTGCTCGGCCTGGGCATCGTCGCCCTGGCCGACTGGATGCTGCTGCCCCTCACGGGCGTGGACGCCCTGGGCCTGCGCCACATCGGCCTCGGCGCCTCCATGGGCGTCCTGGGGGTCGTCCTCGGAATCTCCTTCCTCCCCCTGCACTTCCGGCAGGTCGAGGACGGCATCACCTACGGCACGCCCCGCGACCAGTCCTGGCCCGCCGCGTTCGGACTCGCCCTGACCCTGGTGTGGCTCTACGTGGAGACCGTGCGGCTGTCCACCCTCTACCCGGCCGAAGACCTCTACTGACCGCGCCCCGAGCCGTCCTGCGCCGCCCCTGACGGGCACAGCCCCCGTAGGAGCACGCCGAACAGCCGGTCCGCCCGGTCGGGATCCCCGTCCCCGGCACCGATGTGCCACAACGGGCGGAGCAGCAGGAACACGTCGTCCGCCGTCGTCCCGGGCACGATGGTGCCCGCCGTCTCGTTGGCGCCGACCAGCACCGACAGAGCCTCGGACAGCGGCCGGTACGCCTGCCCGCACCGTTCAGCGGCCACCCCCGGACCGGTCACCTCCCCGCGGTCCTCCGACGGCGTGCGGACGGCCGTGCTCATCGCCTCCGCGAACTCGGGGGCGCCCCTGCCGAGCGACAGCAGCCGCTTCAGCCAGGCCCGCAGCGCCACCTGCGGGGGCAGTGCGTCCAGAAGCGTGGGCACTGCGGACACCAGCCCCTCCACCTCGTGTCCGTACACCTGGAGCACCAGGGATTCACGGGAGGGGAAGTGGCGGTAGAGCGTCCCCTGGCCCACGCCCGCTCTGCGCGCGATGGACTTCAAGGAGGTGTCACCAGGGGTGGCGAGCACTTCCGCCGCCGCTTCGAGTATGCGCAGCCGGTTGAAGCGCGCGTCCGATCTCATCGATGCTCCGGTCTCTCTCCGGTGGTGCTGCCGCAGGGCGGGTGTACGCCGTGCCCCGGATGCCATTCCACATACGTGTCTGGGATTCCGTCGACACCCTTGCCCGGCGGGCCGGTGCTGAGGTGCACCACGAGACACGTATTCTGAGGGCAACCTACACCGTCCCGGCCGGGGCCCCGGTGCGGGCTCCGCCCGGCGGGCCCGGGGGCCGGTTCACCGCCCCGATGGACCGGACGTACTTCCGGAGCGCCGCCGGACGCGTCGTACGACGGTGCGGCCGGCGCACCGTCCGCACCGTTCGCGTGATCCACACCGTTCCGCACCATTCACACCGAGCAGAAGGACCTCCGATGGCCATGCCCCCCACCTCCCACGCCTCCCCCGACCTTCTCGAACGGCGTCCGGCGGCCGTGCCGGAGCTCGCCGCCCTCACGGCAGCCCTTTCCGAGGACCTCGACCAGGGGGCCTGGGTGCCGGGGCCGCTGGAGCGGGTACTGGCGTCCCGGCTGCTCGTGGCCTGCGCGGGAGACGGCCAGTTCACCCCGGCACGCCTGCGCGAGACGATCTGGGAGGGCAGCGTCGCCCTGACGTACGCCGGTGACGGACGGCTGGTCCGGCTCCTCGCCGACCTGTGCGCGGTGAGCACGCACCCGGTGCCGGAGGCCGAACCCGTACTGTCCGCCGCCGCGCGACTGCTGGAGCGTACGGCGCGGAGCGTGGACGGGGCCGGTGACGAGGACTGAACGGGACAGGGCCGGAGCGCGGCCGGACGAGGGCAGCCGGACAAGGGCGGGGCTGGTCGTGCGGCCGGGATGGGCTCTCCGTGCGGCCGGGACGGGGTTGCTCGTGCGGCCGGGGCGGGGTTCCTGCTGCGGCAGGGATCGGGCTGTTCGCGCGGCCGGGGCCGGGTGGCGAGGCCATCTGTGTGTCCGGCTGTCCGTGACACATGCCGGGCGGCCGTGTGTCAGGCGTCCGTCCCGCAGTCAGATGACGGATGTGCACGACATCCGTCCTCGGCAGACTGGCCGTCACGAAGCTCACGTACCGTGCACAGAGGGGGAGAACATGACGAGGTACGACACGTGCCGCCGGCCGTGCTGTGACCGTTCGCCTGCCAGGCGGTCACCGTCCAGGACCGCGCCGGCCGGGCGGCGGTGGCCCCGGGGCGTTGGCGCGGAACGGCCCGTCCTGACGCTGATACGGGGTTCCGAGACCTCCCGCGCACCCGCCGAACTGTGCACGCTGACAAGGGATTCCATGCCTGCCGGTGTCCGGGGCGCGATCGTGACGGTGGTGGGCGGCAGGCTCATGGCCACCTGGGTGCCGTCGAACGGACCGGCTCCGCTCCCGCAGGGCCGCGTGCTGCTGTCCTGGACGCCCCGGGACACCGGCCGGACGGATGTCACGGCCCACCTGGGCCTCGCGGGCACGCAGGTCCTGCTGGCGCTCTGGCCGGGGCTGCGGGGCGAGTGGTCGGAGATCGTCCGTCCGACCGTCTCCGAGGTGACGAAGCTGCACGCCGCTCTCCGCCTCGCGACCGTCGTCCTGGACGGCCTGGCCGACTGAACGGGCAGCACGGCGGGCACGCGTCCGAGCGGACCCTGGAACGGCTTCCGGCCGGGACGGTCAGGGACGGGCGGGCCGGGGGAGGGCGGGCAGGAACCGCCGCCCCGTACCCGACGTCCGCTGGAAGGCGGGCGGTTCAGGGGTTCCCGCACCGCGACCGTGCACCTCCCGGAGGAAGTCCGTGAGGATGTCCCCGATCCGTTCCGGCTCCTCGACCGTCGCCGCGTGCCCGCCCCGGACCGCGGCCAGCCGCGCGCCGGGGATTCCCTCGGCCAGTTCCACCGAGTGCTCGGGCGCCACCAGCCGGTCTCCCATGGCCGCGACGACCAGCGTCGGAGCGGCGACCGCCGGGAGCAACCGGCGGACGTCAAGCCCCAGGGCGAGGGCGATCTGCTGCGAGGTCCCGGGGGCGGAGGCCACCGGTCGCGCGGCCAGGCGCTGCTCCTCCTCCGGGGTGAGGGAGGCCAGGTGTTCCTCGGAGAAGCACAGCGATGTCAGGAAGCTTCCGGACGAACCGTCCTGACGGGCCGCCACCGACGCCCACAGCTCCAGGCTGAGCCACAGCGCGGTGCGAGGTCTGGCGAAGCCGGCGAGGGTGAACAGACCGCGGACCCGGTCCGGACCGTTTGCGGCGACGGCGACGGCGACGGCCGCGCCGACCGAGGCACCGCCGACCACGAAGTCACCCAGCCCGGCCGCCCGGGCGGTGGCGAGGACCTGGTCGGCCAGCGCACCCGTCTCCAGCGGGCCGCCGGGCAGCGGACTGCGCCCCGACCCCGGAAGGTCGGGAAGCACGACGGTGTGGTCGGCCGCGAGCCGGTCGGCCAGCGCCCCCCAGGTCCCGGTGCCGGTGCTCCCGATCCCGTGCAGGAGTACCAGACCGGGCCCGCGGCCCCGGATGTCGTACGCCAGCATGTGTTACCCCTCCTCACATGTCCGCTACGGATACGGGGGAGGGCGGCGCGCGGGTTCACCTGCTCCACCCGTCTCCCGGCCCGTCCACACGGCAAGCCGCAGGGGAGGAACCCTAGTTCCTCCCCTGCGGAAAGCGTCAGCGGGTGGTGGCGCGGGCGGCCCGCTCGATCACGTCGGCGACGAGGTGGGGGTGGGAGACCGCGACCGAGTGGGACGCGGCGACCTCGGTGGTGTGGGCGTGGGCGCGCTCGGCCATGAAACGCTGCGCGGCGGCCGGGATGTTGAGGTCGCGGGTGGTGATGATGTCCCAGCTCGGCTTGGTCTTCCAGGCGGCGGTGGTGGCCTTCTCCTCCAGCGCCGCCTGGGCGACGGGACGCTGCCCGGCGGCCATCAGGGCGGCCTGCTTCGCGGGGACGTCCGCCGCGAACTGGTGGCGGAACCTGTCCTGCTGGATGTACAGATCGGTGGCGGTGGAGCCGTCCGCCTGCTGGTAGGTGACCGGGTCGAGGGCGTCCGGGAGGGTCGAACCCGGATACCTGCCCGTCAGTTCCAGGGCGCTCTCACCGGGAGCCGGCAGGAAGGCCGCCACGTAGACCAGGGCCTTGACCTGGGGATCACCGGTGGCCGCCTGGCTGATGACGTTTCCGCCGTAGGAGTGCCCGACGAGGATCTTGGGGCCCTTCACGTGGTCGAGAACCGTGCGCAGGGCTGCGGCGTCGGACGAGGGTCCGCGCAGCGGGTTCGCCGCGGCGACGACCGGATAGCCGTCGGCCCGGAGGTCGGCGATGACGCCGTCCCAGCTGGAGCCGTCAGCGAAGGCCCCGTGCTCCAGGACGATGGTGGGTTTGGCCCGCGCGGCCGCACCGGCTGCCTGCGGCGCGGCGCCGTTTGCGGTGCCGCCGAGGGCGAAGGCGCCGAGCGCGAGCCCCGCCGTGGCCGCCGACACCACGCCCGTCACCAGCCGCTTGCGGCCACCTCTGATGCTCACCACGACGAATTCCTTTCCTCACACGTTTCCGGGACGGACGGTCGGCCTTGCTGATGATCTGGCCCGCCGACTTCGCGTCACCTCTCTGACTGGTGACGAATCTGTCATGCGGAACGTCACCTGTCAAGGGGGTGACGGTGGTTGGTGGTCTCGCGTCCCGTAGCCGGACCGGCGGACGCGTGGGCGTGAGCCCGGGCGTGCGGGGACGCAGGCGGAGTCCGGACCGCGGAGGCGCACACCGGGGCCGTGGCCGGGGGAGCGCGACAGGCAGGTGTACACGCGGCTGGAAACGACGAAAGGCGCGGGCGGGGGGGACGATGTGCTCCCGGCCGCGCCGTCCGAGT
>NZ_JBHVQX010000041.1:38014-67469 GCF_042886395.1 Streptomyces sp. NPDC058008
GGGCCCGGGGCCGGCCCCCGGGGGGGGGGGGGGGGGGGCCGCCGACCCGTCTGTGTACCCGCGGGGTGAAAACCCCCACGGGGGGGCGGGGGGGGCAGTTGCCCCCCCCCCCCCCGCCTTCGGAGTCCGGCAAGCGCAGGGTCCCGGCCCCGGGCCTGCGACGGGGCCGGGGCCCTGCGTACGGGGCCGTGCGTACGGGGCCCTGCCGCGTACGGGCCGTGTAGTGGATCGCGGCCACCCGTTCGAAGCCGCCCTCCGCCTCTTCGAGGCCGCACCCCCCGCCGTACCGAGTGCCGGCCCCCGCCGTACCGAGTGCCGGCCCCGACGTACTGCGGAGGCCGCGCGGCCCCGGTCGTACGCCGCCCTCCAGCGGATCATCCGTACGGCGCTACGCCGCCCACGGGTCCCGCACGATGATGTCCGCCAGCGCCTCGGCACACCCGGAGAGCAACGTCTCCCCCTTCTCCGGGCTCGCCACCCGGGCATCCCCCGCGACGCCGGAAGGGGTGATCCGTTCGAACGGAACGGCCATGTACACCGGTTCGGTGGACTCCGCGGGCAGAGTGATCCGCGGACCGTGCGCCTCCGGCAGGTGCTCGGTCCGGACCAGCCCGGGCAGGGCGGCCATCATCATGGACGTCTCGCCCTCACACGCGTGCATGAGGCCGTCCTGAGCCTCCAGGGTGTCCCGCACCACCTCCCGCCCGGCGCCGAAGTAACTGGCGAACGCGATCGGCGTCGAAAGCTCCGCCGTCAGCTCGGTGGTGAGCGCGTGGAGCGCCGTCATGTTCCCACCGTGCCCGTTGACGATCAGGATGCGCGAGAACCCTGCCCGGATCACGGAGCGGCAGATGTCACGCAGCAGAGCGTGCAAGGTCGGCAGGGTGACCGAAAGGGTCCCGCCGAAGGACATGTGATGCTCCGACAGCCCCGTCGGCACCGAAGGCGCCACCACCACACCGGTACGCCCGGAGGCCGCGGCCGCTGCGCGCAGGCACACCTCGGAAGCCAGGAAGTCGTCCACCCCGGTGGGCAGATGAGGGCCGTGCTGCTCGGTGGCCCCCACCGGAATCAGTACCACCGCGTCCCGTGCCGCGAGGGCACCCAGCTCGGCGGCGGTCAGACGGTTCCACTGGACTTCGCTCATCTGGGACTCTCCTGGAGGTGGCCGGCACGGGGTGAGGACACACCGGCCGGTGTCGGGTGCGGAATCAGAGGTGGTCGGCGTCGACCACGGCCTGGGCGAAGGCGGTGGGCGCCTCCTGCGGCAGGTTGTGGCCGACGTTCGCGAGGGTGCGGTGCGCGTAGGGACCGGTGAAGTGGTCCCGGTAGGCGGAGCCTTCGCCGGGCTGGGTGAAGGGGTCGAGGGCGGCGTCGAGGGTGATGGTGGGGACGCCGATGGGCGGCTGCGCCGCCAGCTTCCGCTCGTAGCGGTCGTAGCGGGGCTCACCCTCGATGAGGCCGATGCGCCAGCGGTAGTTGAAGAGGACGATGGCGGCGTAGTCGGGGTTCTTGAAGGCCTGTGCGGTGCGCTCGAAGACGGCGTCGGAGAAGTCCCAGTTGGGGGAGACCAGGGTCCAGGTGTACCGGCACAGGGCGATCCGGTCGTCGACGTTCTCCATCGCCTTCTTGCCGCGCTCGCTGGCGAAGTACCACTGGTACCACCAGTTGTGCTCGACGGCCGCGGGGGCCGGCTCCAGCTGCGCCTTGATGTTGGTGATGAGGTAACCGCTGGTGGAGACCAGAGACTTGACGCGCTCGGGCCACAGGGCGGCGATGATGTCGGCGGTGCGCGAGCCCCAGTCGAAGCCCGCGAAGACGGCCTTCTGGATCTTCAGGGCGTCCATCAGGGCGATGACGTCGAGCGCGATGGCGGACTGCTCGGCGGTACGGGGGGTCGTGCGGGACAGGAACCGCGTGCTGCCGTGGCCGCGCAGGTAGGGGACGATGACCCGGTAGCCCAGGTCGGCGAGGAGCGGGGCGACGTCGACGTAGCTGTGGATGTCGTACGGCCAGCCGTGCAGGCACATCACGACCGGGCCGTGCGCGGGGCCGAGTTCGGCGTACCCGACGTCGAGAACGCCCGCCTTGACCTGCTTGACCGTCCGGAAGCCCGTGTGGGTGCCGGGGGTGACGGCGGGGACCGTGGGCACACGTGTGCCGCCCGTCCCGGGTGACGCCGTCGCGGCGAAGGCGTTGGACTGAAGCCCGGCCAGCGAGACCGCGGCCGCGCCGGTGCCCAGGCCGACGGCCTTGCTGAATGTACGCCTGTTGATCATGTGTAACCCTCCGTCATGCGTTTCCGGTGACCGGCTCGCGCTTCGAAACCTCTTGCTCGCACCGGCGGGACGGGGTCGCCGCGGCGCCTCGGCGCGATGACCTTCGCACCGAGTGCGTCACCTGTCAAGCAGGTGACGACTGATGTCGTGATGCGGGTCGGCGAGATCGGGTCCGTCTCCTCCGCGGTGCCGGTCCTCCGCGGTGCCGGTCCGCCGTGGCCCCGGTCGACGACACATACTCTTGCTCGCAACGCGTACGGACACATCAGTCATGTGACGGTACGGAGCGGGACTGGAGGGCCGCCGCATTCGAGGCATACGCGCGCCTCCCGGTGCCACCTCCTGGGGAGCTGCCCCGCGTCGCCGCAGGTGAGCGCTGCTTTCATTCCGGGCGGTACGGTCGCGCGGACGGACGGACGGGCGGACGGGGACTCGGGGCACTCCGACGTCGTGCCGGCGTGTGTCGACCGCCACACCGGAGGCGCGCCCGGAGTCATACGTGTGCTGATGGCGCCGCCGAGTCTTCGCGCGGTCCGGTGTCCTGTATGGCGTGTCCGGCTGCGTTCGGGCGTGTTCCGTAGAGGGCGGTGCGCCTGTGTGCCCGGGTTGTCGGCGCGGTATCGAAGTGAAACATAACCAAGGAAGAAGCATTCTTATGTGCAGCTAACTGACTGAAGTGCTACATTGAAGTGACAGTTAAGCAAGAGGTCCGATCGGACCGAGAGCACGGGAGAGACAACGCATGATCACCTACGACCGGCTTTTCATCGGTGGTTCCTGGGTCGAGCCGAGCGAGCAGGAGCTGCTCGACATCGCCTCGCCGCACGACCGGTCGGTGGTCGCCCGTGCCGCTCAGGCGCAGCCGGCTGACATGGACCGGGCCGTCGCCGCGGCACGGAAGTCCTTCGACGAGGGGGAGTGGCGCCTCACCCCGCCGGCGGAGAGGATCGCGGCTCTGCGGCGGTTCAACGCGCTGCGCGAGGAGAACGCCGAGAAGATCGCGCACCTGATCTCGCTGGAGAACGGCTCGGCCGGATGGTTCACCCGTGCCGGACAACCCGGGCTGACCCGCCAGGCGAACGCCTACCTGAAGGCGGCGGAGGAGTTCTCCTGGGAGGAAGAGCTGCTGCCCTCCGACCCGGCCTCCCCGGTGCGCAGCGTGGTGCGCCGCGAGGCGATCGGCGTCGTGGCCGCGGTGATTCCCTGGAACTCACCGTTCTCCTCAGCCACCTCGAAGATCATCCCTGCCCTGGTCGCAGGCAACTCCGTGGTCCTCAAGGTGTCTCCGGAGAACTCGCTGAGCATGGGCTTCCTCGCCGAACTGCTGGAGCGGGTGGGTCTGCCGGAGGGGGTGATCAGTGTTCTGCCGGCGGACCGTGAGACCAGTCAGTATCTGATCTCGCATCCGGATGTCGACAAGATCGCCTTCACCGGTTCGACGGGGGCGGGCCGCCGCATCGCGGCGATTGCGGGACAGCAGCTCAAGCGGGTCAGTCTCGAACTGGGCGGCAAGTCCGCCGCGATCATCCTGCCCGACGCCGACATCGAGAAGGCCGTCGCGGGCGTGAAGTTCGCCTCCCTGCTGAACAACGGGGAGTCCTGTATCGCGCAGACCCGGATCCTGGCGCCGCGTGGGAGGTATGAGGAGGTGGTGGAGGGGTTGAAGATGCTGGTGGATTCGCTGAAGGTGGGGGATCCGAGTGATCCGGGGACTTTCATCGGTCCGATGATCCGTCCTGATCAGCAGGCTCGTGTGCGTGAGTACATCCGGATCGGTATTGAGGAGGGGGCTCGTCTGGTGACGGGTGGTCCTCAGGTTCCCGAGGGTCTGGAGCAGGGCAACTATGTGACGCCGACGGTGTTCGCCGATGTCGACAACTCGATGCGGGTCGCTCGGGAGGAGATCTTCGGCCCGGTCCTGGTCGTCATTCCTTATGACGACGAGGACGAGGCGGTACGTATCGCGAACGATTCCGAGTACGGGCTCTCCGGGGGTGTGTGGTCCGTCGACGAGGAGCACGCCCTGGCCGTTGCCCGCCGCATCCGCACCGGCACCCTCACGATCAACGGCGCGTCCGTCGCCTTCGACGGCCCGTTCGGTGGTTTCAAGGCCAGCGGCATCGGCCGCGAGTACGGCGCGGTCGGCCTCGGCACCTACACCGAGTACAAGACCATCACCATCTGACCGGTCGTACGGGACGGATGACGTACCACGCACCAGGGAACCCCTGCCCGCGTCGGAGAACCGCGGCCCGCACGGGCGACGCCCCGCCGCGGCCGGACCGAGCGACAACACCTCGGCCGGGCCACGGCAGGACGCAGCGGATCAGCGCGCTTCAGGACCGAGCCGGTCAGCGGCGCTGCTAGGCGGGGACCACCCGGTAACTCAGCACCGCCCAGGGCAGATCGGTCTGGGCGAGCGAGCCGGTACGCCATGGGGTGGCACCGGTGCAACCGGCCCCGGAGTACAGCTCCAGGGACGCGGAACCGGAGGCGACCTGCACGGAACGGGCCGGCTTCGCCAGCGTGTGACATGTGCCGAAGTCGTCGAGATCGGCCTCGGTGACCGACCCGGTCCCGGTGGCGCCCGAGTACAGGTATGCGCCGTTCTGCAACTGCGGCCAGTCCGCCGCGTTCGCTGCCCCGGCGCCGAGACCGATCAGGGCCCCGGCCATGGTGACGGCTGCGGCCACGCGGTGGAGCTTCGTCCTGGGGGTGAACATACGACCTGCTTCCTGTGCGGCCGGACGCGGGGGAGACGTCGGCACGCCTGGTTGGGTTGACTGACGGTCGGAAGCAGATTTTTGCACATTCAACCATGTGTGAGGAGGGCCAAAAATGGCCACACATGTGTCTGATGAGCCACCCTGGCGCCCTCCTTGGGGAGGTGGTCAGGGTGATGGCCGAACGCCGTGAACACGCGGCCGTCGCCCTCCGCGCGGGTACGCGTCCACCCTGGCCGGCTTCCCCTGGGACCGTGCAGAGCCGTGGCGTCGGCAGTCGGGGAACGGTGCCGCTGTCACCGGGGCATCCGGCACCTGTTCTGTCGACGCGTGCGTGAGAGACGTCCCTCGCGTGCCGCTCGATCGCCTTGACATGTCATTCCGGCAGGGCAATCCTCGTAACCTGCTAGAGCGGTGATGCAGCCGGGTGCGCGTATGTGTCTCGTGCACTCCTGACCGAACGCGAGGACGCGAGGACATGATCAGCAGGCGGAGACTGACCCAGGCCGTGACGGCGACGGCGGCGGGAGCGTCCGGACTTCTCGGAACGGCGAATGCCTCGGCGTACACGGGCGCTACCACCTCCCCGGCCGGCGGAACCGCGGCGGACCTGGGCCCGGTACGCCGGATCCGCACCGACGTACTGGACATCGCCTACCACGACGTGGGCCCGGCCGACGGCACGCCGGTGATCCTCCTGCACGGCTGGCCCTTCAGCCCCGTGGGTTCCTACGCCGAAGTGGCGGCGGCGCTCGCACCGCGCGGCTACCGCTGTTACATCCCCTACCTGCGCGGCCACGGGGAGACCGTGTTCCTCCGCGCCGACACCTTCCGGTCGGGCCAACAGGCGGCCCTCGGCGCGGACCTGGTCGCGTTCATGGACGCGCTCCGCCTTCCCCGTGCGCTGTTCGCCGGATACGACTGGGGCGGGCGGGCCGGTGACGTCGCCGCCGCGCTGTGGCCGGAACGCTGCACCGGCCTGGTCTCCGTGAACGGCTATCTCGTCCAGAACCTCGCCGTGGCCCAGGAGCCGCTGCCGCCCTCGGTCGAGTCGGGTTACTGGTACTTCTTCTACTTCCTGACCGAACGGGGCCGCAAAGGCCTCCAGCGGAACCGGGAGGACGTGGCACGAGTGGTGTGGCACCGCAACTCGCCCGCATGGCAGTTCACCGAAGCCGAGTTCGCCCAGGCGGCGCAGCTGTGGACCAACCCGGACTACGTCGACGTGGTCATCCACGGCTACCGGCACCGCCTGGGCGCCGCCCCCGGCGCTCCCGGGTACGCGGCCCTGGAGCGCCGGCTGCTCGACCAGCCGAAGATCACCGTGCCCGCCGTCACGCTGGACGGACAGGCCGACGGCGTCACCCCGTGGACCGACGGGAGCGGCTACGCGGCCCACTTCGCGGGGCCGTGGGCGCACCACGTCGTCCCGGATGCCGGTCACAACCTTCCCCAGGAGCGTCCCGACGCGTTCACCGCGGCGGTCCTTGAGGTCGACGCGATGCGGTGACCCCGGGCCGGGGCCACCGGTTTCAGCTATGGCTGCCGGGGCCGGGGTCCGAGAGGGGCGGGGGAGGGGCCTCGGTCCGAGAGGGCTCAGGGGCTGGGGGATGGCACACGTGTCCACTCCGCATCCCGAATCCCCGTGGGTGTGCTGCACGAGCGGTTGCGCGTGTGTTCCAGCCCTTTCCATTCGTCACCGGCTTGACAGGTGACGATTGGTTGGTGCAGGCTGAGAAACGTCCAAGGCGGTAAGCGGGACGCGATCCACGGTCGATGAAGTGGAGCATGGTCATGATCAAGGAACTCACCGGTGCCGACGAGGCCGCACGGCACGCACGCTACGGCAGGCTTCCCGAGCGCATCCGCTTCGAGGAAATGACCGAGGAGGTGGAGTCCGAGCCGGGCGGAGGGACCCATTCCTACAACCCCGAAGGCTCGTGGAAGTACTACTCCTGTCTGGCCTTCGACCTCGGGTTGTAGAGCCCCGGCCGCGCCCGTGCACGGGTCGTGCGGACCCGTTGTGAGCCGGACCGACTGCGCGGGAGCTGGCACACGGCCCCGCCCTCCTCGGCACCGAGGAGGGCGGGGCCGCTGGCGGTCCGGCCGAAGCGGATCCGGGGGAGACGGCTCCCGCCGCCTTGTGCGCGGGAACCCGGCCGCGAAGTGCGTGTTCCGGGAGCGGGCTATCGGTTGGCGGGAGCCTGGCGCAGGTGGTGGCTCACCTCGCCGACGAGGGTGATCCGGACCCGCCGCTCCACGAAACACCAGCGGCCTTCCCGGTGTTGGAAGCGGTCGTGGTAGCGGCCTGCGGCGATGGGTTGCAGCGGCAGGCCGGGCAGCGCCTGCAACACGGTGACGTACGAACGCGAGACGGCCGTTCCCGTCAGCTCGTCTACCTCGACCGCGACGTTGGTCGTGACGTGCTGCGTCCTGGGTGTGCCGTCGGCGTGGACGATCAGAGTGTCCCGGAACAGTTTCTCGATCGCTTCCCGGCCCCTGACCGGTTCCCCGCTGCCGGTGAACGTGGCGTCCGCGAGCAGTACGCCGAGCCCTGCGAAGTCGCCGTCGTCCACGAGCTCCGCGTACCGCGCGATGAGGTTCTCGATGGCCCGGTGGCTGGGCACCTGATCGTCAGTCATGCGAGGGGACGTGGACATGGGTTCCTCCAGCCGGGGCGGTCTTCCGGGCGCGGTTCCCAGGGACGGCGGAAGCCCGCGGGTGGGCCGGCGGTGACAGGTACGGCCCCGTCGCGTCCGGTGTGTTCAGTCGGTGGCGCGGTGAGGACTCCCGAGCCCCCTCACCCGCCGACCGCGCCCATTGTGCCCCCTCCGGTCGTCCGGATCACGCTCCGGCGCCGGGGGCTGTGCCCGTGGCGCCTGGGGTGCCGAGGCGGTTGATCTCAAGGCTGTCGAGCACGTGCGGGCCGCGGCCGCCGAGTCCTGTGGTGGCGATCATCGCGCGTCCCAGGTGCTGGGTCGTCGTGGTGTGGCGGGGGGCGAGCCGGTGCAGGAGCGGGTACAGCCACGAGGTGAGGCGATAGGTCCAGCGATAGGCGGCCGTTCTGGACACGGCGCCGCCCTGGGGGCGGATGTATCCGGGCCGGAACATGTAGGCGTGCATCGGCATGGCCAGCAGCTCGTTCTCGGTCCGGCCCTTGCCCCTGGCCCACATCGTGCGGGACGTCTCCGTGGCATCCGTCCCCTCGCCCGAGACGTAGGTGAAGGTCAGGGAGGGGTTGTCCGCGCTTGCGGCACGTGCGGCGGCCAGGGTGTAGTCATGTGTGATGCGGATGTACTCCTGCTCCGAACGGCCCCCAGAGGAGACACCCAGGCAGAAGAAACATGCGTCGAGCCCGCGGAACTCGCCCTGGACCGCTGTGAAGTCGGTGAAGTCCGCGTGGATGACCTCACGGATCCCCGGGTGACGCAGGCCCAGGGGCGCACGCCCGATCACGAGGATGTCGTGGATCCGCGGATCCCGCAGACACGCGTCGAGCACGCCGTGCCCCACCATGCCGGACGCTCCGAAGATGGCTACGCGCATTCTGGTCTCCCTGTTGCCGAAGGGGGCGGGGCCGCCGCGGAGGAGGCGGTCGTCGGCGTACCTGCGAGCTGTGCGGACGAGCCGGTCACGGGGCGTTCGTGGCGAGGGTGCCCGCGATGAGAGTGCACACCATCTCCTGGAGGGTGGGGACGAAATCCATGCGCAGGGCTGCGAGGGAGGGGTCGTCCCCGTAGGCGGTGAGCATGGCCGGGGACGGCTGGGAGTGGGTCCACACCGCGCCGGTGACCATGACGATCTGGGCAGCCAACTGGTCTGTCCTGCCGCCCAGTTCGGGCAGATGACGTCGGGTCACGGCGGCCAGACCCGCGACGTTGGCGAGAGCGGCGCGCTTGTACCGGGCGGCCACGTCGGGGGAGACGTTGTGCTCCAGGACGCCCGCCTGTGCGCTGAGCAGATCGCAGAGCCTGCGGTGGTCCGCGAGTGAGCGGGTCAGCGCGGCGGCGAACGCCCTGGCGCGCTCGGGGACATCGGTGTCCGGTGCCACCGAGGCGTCCATCCGCTCCGGGAGCTCGGCCGTCCACTCCTGCCAGGCCTGGTCCAGCAGTTCCAGCAGGATCGCCTCGCGCGACTGGAAGTACCGCAGCACGTTGGACTTGGCCAGGCCCACGCGGCGGCTGAGCTCGTTGAGGCTGACCGCGCTCACGGGCACCTCGTCGCACATCTCCGCTGCGGTGGCCAGGATCGCCCGACGCCGGATCTCCCGCTGCTCGTCGCTGCGCGCTCGTTGGAAGGTCGTCATGCCCCCATATTACAGACCGATGGTGCGTTGACATCGGACCACTGGTCTCTTATGTTGGTGGAGCAGGCAAGAGACCGGCGGTCTTCTAGCTCGGGGGACAGGCGTACCCGTTCCCGAGCAGCACGCAAGCCCCGGCCGCATCGGACAAGAACGCATTCGAGGAGACCCTCATGAACCGCACCGTCGTCATCACCGGTACCGCCTCCGGCTTCGGCCTGGAGACCACCCGCTTGTTCTCGGCCCAGGGCTGGAACGTGGTCGCCACCGTGCGCAAGGAGGCGGACCTCCCCCTTCACGATGATCTGCCGAACGTGCGGACGCTCCTGCTCGACGTCGACGACGAGAGCGGCGCCGGTGTGTTCGCCGAGCGGGCGATCGCCCAGTTCGGAGGCGTCGACGCACTGGTGAACAACGCGGGCTACTACCACATGGGCCCCGTCGAGGCCGCGTCCATGGAGCAGGTGCACGACCAGTTCCAGACCAACGTCTTCGGCCTGATCGCCCTCACCAAGGCCTTCCTGCCACACTTCCGCGCACAGCGGTCGGGAGCGATCGTCAACCTCGCCTCGATCAGCGCGGACCAGGGATACCCCTACACCGCCGTGTACGCCGCCTCCAAGGCCGCGGTCGCCGCGTTCTCCGAAGGCCTCAACGTCGAGATGGCCGGCTTCGGCGTCTCGGTCAAGGCGGTCTTCCCCGGTGCTCACGCCACCCGGATCTTCACCAAGATCGACCAGGCGGGCGACATCCCGCAGGAGTACCTGCCCGACATCCAGCGGTTCTTCGGCAGCCAGGGCACCGGCTCCAAGCCGGCCGTGACCGCCCGGGCCATCTACGAGGCGGTCACCGACGGCAAGATCGAGAAGGTCCGCTACTACGCCGGCCCCGACGGGGTCGCCGTCCCCCGGGTCAAGCAGCTCCTGGGCAGCGACTGGTACTGGGAGGAGTTCCGCAACGCCTCCACCGGCAACCCGAGCGACCTGTGGAAGAGCCTCCTCCAGCAGGGCACGGAGCCGGTCGAGTTCGCCCTCTGACCGTGGGCGGAGGCGGGCTGCCCGTTCGCCGACTCCACCTGCCCGCCGCGCCGGACCACCGACCAGGACACGGACGGACGGCCACCTCCACCCGCACCACACCTGACAAAGCCCTCCTCCGTCCGCCTCCACACCTGACAAGAGCACCCCCCACCGTCCGCCTCCACACCTGACGGCAGCACCCCTCTCCACCCGACCCCACACCTGCCATCAGCACCAACAGGAACGCAGAACAGGAACGCCACATGCACACCTATGACCGGCTCTTCATCGGCGGCACCTGGACCGACCCCAGCGGGAAGGACCTGCTCGACATCCGATCGCCGCACGACCGGTCCGTCATCGGCCGCGCAGCACAAGCCCAGCCCGCCGACATCGACCGTGCGGTCGCCGCGGCCCGTCACGCGTTCGACGAAGGACCCTGGGGCCGCACCACCCCGGCCGAGCGCATCGCCCTGCTGCGCCGGTTCGACGAACTGGCCAGGCCCCATGACGACCGGATGGCCGCCCTCGTCACCGCCGAGAACGGCTCCCCCGTGTGGTTCACCCGGGCCCTCCAGGCAAGTCTCGCAAGCCAGTTCAACAGCTCCGTCAGAGCCGCCGAGGAGTTCGGCTGGGAGGAGACCCTCACACCTTCCGCCCCCGACGCCCCGTTCCGCAGCGTGATGCGACGCGAGGCCATCGGCGTCGTCGCCGCCGTCATCCCCTGGAACGCCCCCACGTCCTCCGCCTACGGAAAGATCGTTCCCGCACTCCTCGCGGGCAACACGGTCATCCTCAAGGTGTCTCCGGAGAACTCCCTCAGCATGGGCTTCCTGGCCGAACTGCTGGAGCGGGTGGGTCTGCCGGAAGGGGTGATCAGTGTTCTGCCGGCGGACCGTGAGACCAGTCAGTATCTGATCTCGCATCCGGATGTCGACAAGATCGCCTTCACCGGTTCGACGGGGGCGGGCCGCCGCATCGCGGCGATTGCGGGACAGCAGCTCAAGCGGGTCAGTCTCGAACTGGGCGGCAAGTCAGCCGCGATCATCCTCCCCGACGCCGACATCGAAAAAGCCCTCCAGGACCTCCGTTTCGCCTCCCTGCTGAACAACGGGGAGTCCTGTATCGCGCAGACCCGGATCCTGGCGCCGCGTGGGAGGTATGAGGAGGTGGTGGAGGGGTTGAAGATGCTGGTGGATTCGCTGAAGGTGGGGGATCCGAGTGATCCGGGGACTTTCATCGGTCCGATGATCCGTCCTGATCAGCAGGCTCGTGTGCGTGAGTACATCCGGATCGGTATCGAGGAGGGGGCTCGTCTGGTGACGGGTGGTCCTCAGGTTCCCGAGGGTCTGGAGCAGGGCAACTATGTGACGCCGACGGTGTTCGCCGATGTCGACAACTCGATGCGGGTCGCTCGGGAGGAGATCTTCGGCCCGGTCCTGGTCGTCATTCCTTATGACGACGAGGACGAGGCGGTACGTATCGCGAACGATTCCGAGTACGGGCTCTCCGGGGGTGTGTGGTCCGTCGACGAGGAGCACGCCCTGGCCGTTGCCCGCCGCATCCGCACCGGCACCCTCACGATCAACGGCGCTCCCATTGGTTATGACGGCCCGTTCGGTGGATTCAAGGCCAGCGGCATCGGCCGCGAGTACGGCGCGGTCGGCCTCGGCACCTACACCGAGTACAAGACCATCACCATCTGACCCACCGGGGGGTCGGCCTCACGGCCGAGACCGGACCCCGGGCCGGACCCCGGGCCGAGACCGGACCCCGGACCTGACCCGGATCGGCCCCCGACCGCAGGGACCGAAACAGGGCCCGAGTCCGGGACCAAGCCCGAGCCGGGGAGTAAGTCCGGGACCAGGCCCGAGCTGGGGAGTAAGTCCGGGACCAGGACCGCGTCAGGAACCGGGCCCGAGTCCGGGACCAGGACCGGGGCCGACGAACGATCACCTCGTACGAACACCCCCGGCCCGGCGTGGCCCCCATACCGGGCCGACAGCCGACAGCCGACAGCCGACAGCCGACAGCCGACAGCCGGCACCCTCGGCCTCCGCGCGATCCGGCCCCTGGGTCTTCTCCGGAGCGTCAGGATGCGAAGGGGTCCGCATCGGTCAGTCGGGTGCTCGCGGCCCAGAGCGCTGCTCCGGTGTCCTGGTCCGTCATATGGGAGTGGGGTTTCTCGAGGTGGGGTCTGCCGCTGAGGCCGAGCCTGCTGGGCCCCCAGAGCTGGCCGCCCTGCACGTCCGGGTCGAGGACGGCTCGAACCGCGGGCCAGGCACCGGCGTCCTTGCCCTGGAGGACCAGTTTCGCCGGCAGGGCCAGCAGACGCTGGGACCCGGAGCGCCGGTGGATGCCGGGGCGGGGAGGGGTGAGAGAGTCCAGGGCGCCGCCGGGGTGGGCGACCAGGCTCATGCAGGTGCTGCCCGAGGCGCGCAGCCGGCGGTCGAGCTCGAAGGCGAAGGCCATCTGGGCCAGCTTGGAGCGTCCGTAGGTCCGCTTGGGGTCGTAGTCGCGTACGGATTGCAGGTCGTCGAGGTCGAGGCGCTCGGAGCGGGCGGCGTAGCTGCCCATGGTGACGATCCGGGCGGCCGGAGCCGCTCCGAGCCAGGGCTCCAGCCGGTGCACCAAGGCGAAGTGGCCGAGGTGATTGGTGGCAAGCATCAGCTCGTGGCCCCGGCGGTTCTCCTCGCGGGGCGGGTCGTCCAGTGCGATGCCCGCGTTGAGGACGACGGCGTCGAGGGTGTCGGTGTCCAGGTGGCCGACGGACGCCGTCAGGGAGTCGAGGTCGGTCAGGTCCAGGGGTATGTGCTGCACCTGGGCGCCGGGGACGCGGGCGGTGATGGTGTCCACGGCGGCGGAGGCCCTCGCCCGGCTACGGCTGCCGATGATGACGGTCGCTCCCGCAGCGGCGAGCTGCTCGGCGACGAAGTAGCCGATGCCGGCGTTGCCGCCGGTCACCAGCACGGTGGTGCCGTCGGCGCGCGGGGGCTCATGAACGTTCCAGGCCACGGAGGCTCCTTGCAGGGTGTCACGGGTGGGACCCGCAGGTGGTGCGGGCGTGGTCAGAGCTCGGGCCAGGCCAGGTGGAGGCGACGGAACGCCTCGTCCAGGGCGGCCTTGCGGTCGGGCCGGCTGGATGCCAGGTCGGGGATCTCCAGCACGTAGCGGGCCAGGAGGTGCAAGGACTCGTCGGGCTCGCTCTGCCCGGCGGCTTCGGCGAGCAGGAGGGCGAGAGGGTCCTGACAGGCCACCCAGACCTGACGCGCGTAGCCCCACAGCGCCGGAGTGTCCATCACCAGTTGTGACGCGCGCCGGTAGCGCTCGGGCAGGTCGCGGGTCTCGGCGAAGGGGGCCCGTCCGGCGAAGAAGGCGTGCAGGGCGTCCAGGGCCGAGCTGCCTTCGGGCCGGTTGCGGACCGCCTCGGTCAAGGACGCTTCCCGCTCTCCGCTGTCGTCGAGGAGCAACGCCTCCTTGCCCGCCGGGAAGTGCGCGAACAGGGTCGTGGTCGCGGTGTCCGCGGCCTCGGCGATCTGAGCGATCGTCACATTCTCGTAGCCGCGCTCCAGGAAGAGTTCCAGGGCCGCGTCGCTCAGGGCTTTGCGCGTTGCCGCCTTCTTGCGTTCGCGCCTGCCGGGCGCGCGTCCAGTGGTTTCCATACCTGAAGAATAACACCACCCTGTTCAAAACACTACTGATTGCAGTTTTGGTCGTCGTTGTGTTTCAGTGAGGATAGGAAATCCCACTTCGTTCGCCTCTGGAGGCCGTCATGACCATCACCACAGAAACCCGGCCTCCGACAGGAGAGGCACTCGGACGGCTCGCGATGTGGGCGGTCCTGCTCCTGGTCCTGCTCGCCGACGCGCTCGACATGATCGACGCGACGGTCACGAACATCGCGGCGCCGACCATCGTGGGCGACATCGGCGGCGGCGCCGGTCTGATCAAATGGCTGGGCGCTTCCTACGCCCTCGCCATGGGCGTCCTGCTGGTCGTCGGAGGGCGCCTGGGCGACCGCTACGGACAGCGCCGCCTCTTCCTGATCGGCATGAGCGGCTTCACCCTCGCCTCGGCCGTGTGCGGTCTGGCACCCGGCCCGGACGTGATGATCCCGGCCCGGATCCTGCAAGGGGCGTTCGGCGCCCTGCTGATCCCGCAGGGCATGGCGATCATCACGCGGCACTTCACACCCGACATGCGGCGCACGTCGTTCAACCTGTTCGGCCCGCTCCTGGGCATCGCCACGATCGGCGGCCCGGTCCTGGCCGGCATCGTCATCGACGCCGACTTCGCCGGTCTTTCCTGGCGGCCGATCTTCCTGGTCAACCTGCTCCTGGGCACCATCGGCGTCGCCCTGGCCGCCCGGATCCTGCCCCGCGACAACGCCGACCCGACCGTCACCGTCGACGGCATCGGCGCGGGCATCCTCGCCCTGGCCATGTTCGGGACGATGTTCGGCCTCATCGAGGGCTCCGAGTCGGACTGGAGCGTCCGCTCGATCGCGGCCCTGATCACAGGCGCCGTCTTCCTTCTGCTGTTCGCGCGCCGTCAGCGCACCGCCACCGCACCCCTCATCGAACCCTCCCTGTTCCGCAACAAGGGCTTCACCTCAGGCCTGTTGGTCGGGCTGATGTTCTTCGCCGTCACCAACGGACTGGCCTTCGTCATGTCCCTGTTCATCCAGCAGGCCCTCGGCGCCGGCCCCGGCAGCGCCGCCCTGGGCATGCTCCCGCTGACCCTCGGCATCATCGCCGGCGCCGGAGCCGGCATGGCCCTGACCAAGAAGCTGGGCCGCACCCTCGTCCTCGTCGGCATGCTGGTCACCCTCGCCGGAGCCGGCTGGCTCCTGGCCCTGGTGATCACCCGGGGCACCGACGTCACCCTGCTCGCCCTGGCACCAGCCGGCGCCCTGGCCGGCATCGGTATGGGCGCCTGCTTCGGCACCCTCTTCGACATCACCATCGGCAACACCGACCCCGCCGAAGCCGGCAGCGCGAGCGGCACCCTCACCGCCGTCCAGCAACTCGCCACCGCCCTGGGCTCCGCCACCGTCACCACCGTCTACCTCCACGGCGGGGCCCTCGATCACGCCATGACCCTCGCCGTCCTCACCGTCATGGCCGTCACCGTCGTCTGCCTGCCCTTCCTGAGCCTCCTGCCCAAGTCCGCCCCGGCCGACGACGCGGCCCCCGGCCACTGAACGGTCCGACGCCCCCGACCCGGGGCAACCGCCGACCCGTCCGTCGGCTCGTCCGGCGACCCGGCCGGTCCGCGCTCCGGAGAACACCCGCCGCGCAGACCGGCGGCCCCGGTCACCACGAAGGCCACGCCCCGCCACCGCCCCGGCACCGCCCCGCCCGAGGACACCCCGGCGGACCCCCGGCAGCCTCAGGGCCGACGGTTCGGGCGCGCGGCCGTCACGGCGTCCCGCGGGTGATCCCCGTCGGCCCGGCCGGGCCGACGGGCTCGCTACTATGGCCCCCGACGAACGCGACCGCGGCGGCAGGAAAGGCTTGGTCATGAGGCGGCTGGGGGATCTCGAAGCCGAGATCATGGACTGCCTCTGGACGTGGGACAGACCCGCCACCGTCCGCGAGGTGGTGGATTCGATCAACCTCCGGCGCCCCGCCGCGTACACCACCGTGATGACCGTCACGACGATCCTCCACAACAAGGGCTGGCTCACGCGCGAGAAGCAGGGGCGGGCCTGGCTCTACACACCGGTGCGGAGCAGGGAGGCGTACTCGGCCGCGCTGATGGAGGACGCCCTGGGCGCCAGCGAGGACCGCTCGGTGGCCCTGGCCCACTTCGTCCGCGGCATGTCCGAGGACGAGGTGGCCGCTCTGCGCGACGCGCTGCGCGCCGCCGGACGCGACCTTCCACCGTGAACGCGGCCCCCGCCCTCCTGGGCTACGCCGCAGCGGTCGGCATCCTCGCCCCGCGCCTGATGACGCGCGACAACTGGACGCACAGGGCACCGGCCCTGGCCGTCACCGTCTGGCTGACGCTCGCCGGATCGTTCTCGCTCTGCCTGGCGCTGGGCGCCCTTCATCTGGCCACCCCCCATGCGCACCTGCACGGCGTCATCTACACCTGCCGAGTCGCGCTGGGTATCGACTCCCCCAGCTCAGCCGTGCCCGACTACGCAGGACACGCCGCCGCGGGCACCGTGGCCGCCGCCCTGGTGACCGCCTTCGCCCTCTGCGTACGACGCGCCCGCGCCATCCGCAGCCGGCACAGAAGGGTCCTCGACCTGGTCGGCCGCCCGTCCGCGGAACTGCGGGCGACCGTACTGGAACACGCCGCACCCGTGGCCTACTGCCTGCCTGGACACCGGCCGAGGATCGTCGTCAGCACAGGCGCCGTCACGCTCCTGTCCGGCAAGCAGCTCGACGCGGTCCTCGAACACGAACGTGCTCACGTCGTCGGCCGTCACCACCTGGTCCTGGCCGCCGTCGAGGCGTTCGCCGCGGTCTTCCGCCGACTGCCCCTGGCGGCCGTGATGCGGCGGCACGTCCCCCTGCTCCTCGAGATGGTGGCGGACGACCGGGCGCTCCGCGGGGCGGAACGCGACGTCCTGGCCACCGCGATGTACGAGATGGCGGCCGCCGCCGTACCGGAAGGCGCGCTGGGGGCCGGAGGACAGAGCGTCGTGGTGAGACTCCAGCGCATCCTCGCCCCGGCCCGGAGCACCAACCTGACCGCCCGGGCCTGCATCGTGGCAAGCGCCCTCCTCGTGGCCCTGCTTCCCGTGCTCGTCGTCTGCCCCCCGGCCCTCGTGCCGGGCGTCGACCTCACACTCCTGCCCCGCTAGGCGCGGGCGCGACACCGGCCACCACGTCCGCGCGCCCCGGCGTCAGACGCGCACGCCCCACATGAACGGCATGCCGCTGCGCGCGATGGACTCGTAGCGCACCTGCGCACCCGGCTTCGGGGAATGCAGGATCTGTCCGTTGCCGGCGTAGAAACCGACATGGCTCAGGTCGGTCCGCATGATGATCAGATCCCCCGGCTTCAAGGCGCTCAGCGAGTTGATCCTCGTACCGACCGCGGCCTGGGCCTGCGAGGTCCGGGGGATGGAGACGCCCGCCTGCTGGAAGGCCCAGGACGTCAGACCGCTGCAGTCGAAGGAAGAGGGGCCCGTGGCGCCCCACACGTACGGCATACCGACACGGCTCCGGGCGGCGCTGAACGCCGCGGCGCCACGCTGCGAGGCACTCGCCTCGTTGCCCAGCTCGACACGCGCGCTGGACCGGTTCGCGCGCTGCTCCTCCTCGGCGATCTCGGCACGTTCCTCGGCGGTCAAGGTGTTGAGCAGCTGCTGAGCCTTCGCCAGCTTCCCCTGGATCTCCTTCTTCTTCTTTCCCAGTTCCGCCCGGGTGCTGCCGAGGTCCTCGACCTTCCCCATGGCCCGCTCGCGTTGCTGCTGCAACTCCCGCTGCTGCTCCGCGTAGCGCTGCCACGCCGAGAGCTGCTGCGCGCCGAGACGGTCCATCGCCGCCGCGTCGTCGAGGAACTCGTCGGGGTCCGAGGAGAGCAGCAGTTGCACGGAGGGATCGAGCCCGCCACTGCGGTACTGAGCGGTGGCGATCGAACCGAGCTGGTTCCGCAGGGCGTTGAGGCCGACCTGCTTGCGGGCGGCAGCACTCTGCAAGCTCTTGACCTGCTCGTCCAGCTGCTCGGCCCGCTCCTTGGCCCCGTTGTACTTCTCCGTCGCCTGCGTGGCCTCCTCGTACAGGCGGTCGATCTGCGCCTGGACACCCTTCTTCGTGGGGTCGGGCAGCGGATCGGCCGACGCCGACTGGGTCGAGAGCGCCACGGCGGCAGCGGCGGTCGCGGTGAGCGCGGCCGTGTACGCGTGACTGGGCGGCTTGGGACGGCGGTGGGAGGCCACTGGGTCTGACTCCTGCTTCCTGGGTCGCGGACCACGAACATCCTGTGCGCGGTGGTCCGTTCGGGAGACATCGTGCGGCGGCACCTCCGCTGCCACCCAGGGCGGGTGGCCGACGAGGAACACCCCGAAGACTAAATTACTTAGTTGATTAGTTTCAACTGGTGGGCACTCCACGGAGGACGACGGGCGCGGGCGCGGGCATGGGCGCGAGCACGGGCACGGGCACGGGCATGGGCGCGGGCATGGGCGCGGGCATGGGCACGGGCATGGGCACGGGCACGGATGGGCACGGATGGGCCCGGGGCAGCGCAACCCGCCCCGGAGCGAGCACCGACCCGCAGCGAGCACCGACGCGGCCGGTCCGCACCCCGCCTGCCGGTCCGCACCCCGCCTGCCGCTCCGGCCACCGGCGGACACACCGAGCCGCGACCACTGCCGTGCCGGAACACCCGAAACCCCGGAACACCCGGAACCCCGGAGCCCCCGGGCCCCGGAGCCCCCGGAACCCCCGGGGCGTGCCGGTGCGCGGCGGCCGGTGATCCGCCGCGCACCGGTCCGCTCACGTCAGACCTGAACCTGTACGGGGACGGCGGTGAGGTTGCCGCTGCGGGCCAGCGCCGCGACCGCGACCGCGCAGCCCGCGCCGACCAGGGCCAGGACGGCCCAGGGCAGAGCGGCGAGTCCGGCGCCGCGGGCCGTGTCGAGCACCGCGCCCGTGGCGAGGTTCCCCAGGGTGATGCCCACACCGCAGACGGTGTTGTAGAGGCCGTAGTGCGTCGCGACCCAACGCCCGCCCGACAGAGCCACGATGGTGTCCATCTCGAACGGGTACAGCACCGCGGTCGCCGCCGCCAGGAGGGCGGCGCACGCGAGCAGCGGCAGCATGACGATCACGGTGTGCCATCCGGCCGGGGCGAGCTGCCGGCCGGCGGTCAGCACCGGGGGCAGGAAGGCGGCCGACATCAGTGCGAGCCCCGCGACCAGGCTGCGCTGCGAGGTGAGGGACCGTCTGCACCAGGCGGTGATGCGCATCTGCCCGACGAGCGCGACCAGCCCGGAGACGACGAACAGGGCGCTGGTGGCCACCGTGCCCGCCGCACCGTCACCGGCCAGGCGCCTGGCCTCCAACGGCAGCGCCAGATAGATCTGGAAGGACAGGACGTAGGAGCCGGTCATGGCGGCGGAGAAGAGCCAGAAGGGCCGGTTGCGGACGACCACGGCGGCCTGTTCGCGCAGGGTCGCCCCCCTGTCCTCCACCGTGCCGGACCGGGCCGGGAGCCTGCGGGCCTGCAACAGGGTCAGGGCCGCGAACAGGACGGCGGCCACCAGGCACGTGACGGGGAACGCCACCGCGGTCAGCGCCAGCCCGATCAGCGGCCCGAGCAGGATTCCGGTCTGGTAGAACACGTTGAACAGGGCGAACGCCTCGACACGCCGTTCGCCCGACTCGGCTGCCAGGTACGCGCGGACGGCCGGATTGAACAGCGCGCCCGCCAGCCCGGTGGCGGCCGAGGCCGCCAGGAGCGCGGGCAGGGACTCGGCGAAGGCGAGGGCCGTGAAACCGACGGTGCGAAGGGCGCATCCGGCGATGATCAGCGGCCGGTACCCCAGCCGGTCGGCCAAGGCCCCACCGATGAGGAACATGCCCTGCTGGGAGAGGTTGCGCATACCCAGCACGAGCCCGACCGCCCAGGCCGCCAGCGCCAGGGTGCCGGAGAGATGGGCGGCCAGGTAGGGCATGAGCATGTAGAAGCCCAGGTTGATGGTGAGCTGGTTGACCAGCAGCAGCTGCACGGTGGGATCGAAGGAGCGGGCCTGACGCCATGTGGTCCTCACCGCTGCGCTCCGGCGTTCGACGAGACCGGGGCCTGCGTGGGGTCGGTGACGGTGGTGCAGCGCGTCCACCGCGTCACCTCGCGCGAACCGGCGGCGTCGATCGTGTCGGGCCGGGTCGGCGGCCGGGCGCCCAGAAGGCCGTGGGCGCGGCAGTAGTCGTCGTTGAAGACCGTGTCGAAGTAGCGGTGCGGCCCGTCGGGGAAGACGGCGGCGATACGGGTGCCCGGCGGCCGCGTACGGGCCAGCCAGCCGGCCACCAGGGCCACCGCGCCCACACTCCAGCCGCCCGTCGCGAACTGACGCACCGCCAGACACCGCGCCGACCAGACCGCTTCACCCGGGGCGACCCAGTGCACCTCGCTGAAGGCCGCGTAATCGACGTTACGCGGATAGATCGACGAACCCAGCCCCCGCATCAGGCGGGGCCGGGCGGGCTGGCCGAAGATCGTCGAGCCGATCGTGTCGACCCCGACCAGCCGCAACCGGGGCATACGGCGGCGCAGCCCGCGGGCGATGCCCGACGAGTGCCCTCCCGTACCGACCGCACAGACCAGGACGTCGATGTGCTCCAGCTGGTCCGCGAGTTCGGCGGCCAGCCCCTCGTACGCGGCCACGTTGTCAGGGTTGTTGTACTGGTCCGGCGACCACGACCCCGGCAGGGCGGTCAGCAGCGCCGCCACCTTCTGGCGGCGCGCCTCCTGCCAGCCGCCCTGCGGGTGAGGCCGGTCGACGACGTGGAGCACGGCACCGTGAGCGGCGAGCATCCGCTCCATGATCGGCTCCATACCGGGGTCGGTCACCAGATGCACCGGGTGACCGTGCAGGACCCCGGCCAGCGCCAGGCCGAGCCCCAGGGTCCCCGAGGTGGACTCCACGACCGGCGCACCGGGCCGCAGGACACCGCGCTCGTGTGCCCGGGCCACCATGTGCAGGGCCGCACGGTCCTTGATACCGCCCGGATTGAACCCTTCGAGCTTGGCCCAGAAGCCCGCGGGCGCGGTGGCGAACGGCTCGTCCACCCACAGCACGGGCGTGTTGCCGACGGCTTCCAGAACACTGCGGGGGGACGCCTGCGCGGTCCCGGGCAGGGAGAGTTTCGTCATGTTCGTCTGTCTTTCGTGCGTCGGGGCACGACGCCGGCGCATGGCCGTCCACAACTCGGCCGACTCGGCAGCGGCATCGGCCCCACGAGGGAAGAGGGGCTGCTTCAGGCGGTGCGCCGGGCAGCGGAGGACGCTGTCACCCGCACACGGCCTGGCCCCGTCACCTACGGGACACGCACAACCGGTCCAAGGCCTCGCGCCCCGCCACCACCGGGCGCTCGCGCACCTGGACCCCATCGCACCGGACCGGGACCGTCGCGATCCACTGCCCGGCAGCGGACACCGGCAGCTCCTGGAGCGCGCGCCGCTCCTCCACCTGGGTCGCCACATGCTGCTCGGCCGCCGGAGAGCAGTGATCACCACCGCTCTGACACCCGAGGGAGGAGGCCGACGGAATCGGCGGGAGGACGGCCCCCCGCAGAGACCCTTGCGGGTGCGAGGCGTGGGGTGGGTGCGAGGCGTGGAGCGGATACGACCCCTGGGTCGCCCGCGATGCGAGGGGAGGACGGGGCGTCTGGAGTACGCGGAACACCTGGGGTGCGTACGACGTGTGGGGCGTGCGCCATGTCTGGGGTGTGCGGGACATCTGGGGTGCACGCGACGTCAGGGGAGTAGGGGGCGGGTGCGATGCCTGGGACGCGTACGACGCCCGGGAGATGGACGACGCCCGGGAGGTGGACGACGTCCGGGAGATGGGCGACCCCTCGGAGACGCGCGACGCGAACGGCGCTCGTACGCCCGACTCCGCCGACGCGGAAGCCTGGTGCCCCACCGCGACCCCGGTCAGACGATGGTGACCCCCGCTGTCGCAGACGCCGAGAAGCAACGCGGCCAACGCAGCCACCACCAAGGCGGCCACAGTGCTGCCACGCCCCTCGCGCACCCACCACTCCAGATTTCGCACAGCGACCACGACGTTACCCTGCGTGCAGGCCCGGGAAGTTGCCCTTCACTCCGTTCGAGTGACGTTGATTCAGCCACATCGCAACGAGCCCCCGTGGCTGTCGACCACCAGCCGCCTCGCCCGCCGGCGGGTGACCGGACGCTCCCCGCACAGTCCTGTTCATACGTGGGTTCCCAGCCGCCGCCCGGAAGACGTCCAGGCGCAGGATCGTGAACCCGCGCGTCCGCGGTGGCCCGGTGGCCCAGCAGCCCGGCAACCAGCCAGGCCAGCAGCCCGACAGCCCGACAGCCCGGCGGCCCGGCCGCCGCAGCCGGGAGGACGAGGCCGCCTACGATGGGCGGGTGACCAGAACTCAGCAGCGAAGCGTGCGCCCCGGGCGCGGGTTCGCGCTGCTGGTTCTTGCTGTGCTTTCCGGACTGCTCGCGATGCACGGGCTGGCCCCGGGAACTATGGCCCCCGAAGCGGGCCACGCGGCGATGTCCGGTCCCTCCAGCAACACCACCCACACGGCCCGGGCCATCTCCACGCACCGGACGGGTGACGCCTGCCAGCACCTCACCGGCACCGGTACGGGCGGGCCCATGGCGCACGCCGACGCCACCTGCGCGGCGGCGGGCATCAGCACCTCGCCCGCCCCACCCACCCTGCTCCCGCAGCCCGGTGATCACACGGTGACTGCCGTGCTGCCCGGCTGGCCCGCCACCCCGGCAGCAGCTGGCCGAGCCCCGCCCGATCTGGCGCAACTCCAACTCCTACGGATCTAGAGACACCCGCACGACACCCCGACGCCCGGCCCGTTTCCGGCCGGTCTCCTCGCGGTGCCGGGCCCCGTCACGTCTCCCACCGATCCGCTCCCGCTTCAAGGAGTTGCCCTCTCATGACCTCACGCCGTTCCACGATCCGCCGTTCCACGATCCGCCGTTCCGCGATCCGTCGTTCCGCGATCCGCCGTTCCGCGATCCGCCGTGCCACCGCCGTGGTCGCCGCAGGCGCCGCAGCACTCGTACTCACCGCCTGCGGCAGCGACGACACGAGCACCTCCGGGCACGACATGGGCTCGATGAACTCCAGCCCGTCCGCCACGGCATCGGCCGGACAGGGCAGCCACAACGCCCAGGACGTCGCCTTCGCCCAGGGCATGATCCCGCACCACCGCCAGGCCCTCGCGATGGCCGGCCTTGCCGCCGACCGCGCCGGATCGCCGGACGTCAGGAGGCTGGCCTCCGTGATCAGCAAGGCGCAGGAGCCGGAGATCACCACCATGTCCGGATGGCTCACCAGCTGGGGTGAGAAGGTACCGGCTGACAGTGCGCAGGGCGGGGACCACTCCGGCGGCCACGACATGAACGGAATGATGAGCAGTCAGGACATGGCCGACCTGGAGGCGTTGTCCGGCGCCGCGTTCGACACCGCGTTCCTGGACATGATGATCGCCCACCACCAGGGCGCCGTTGCCATGGCCAGGACGGAACAGGCCAAGGGCGCCTACGCCCCCGCCAAGGACCTCGCCACGTCGGTGATCGCCTCGCAGAGCGCGGAGATCACCGAGATGAACGAGATGCTCGGCAGGAACTGACGACCCGCGCCGGGCAGGGCGCGGGACCTCCCACGCCCTGCCCGGCTCCGGACCATCCGCAGGAGACAGCCCGGAGGCCGGTCGCACGTGAGCCGTCGCGGGCGGAAGACCGACGGCGGGCGCGGAGAGCCTTGCGCGGTGCTTCCACCGTGGGCTTCGAGCGGTGCTTCTACCGTGGGCCCCGAGCGGTGCTTCCACGGCGGACCCTGCGCGGGTGCTTTCACCGTGGGCCCTGCGGGGTTCCACCCCCAGGCCCCGAGCGCTGCTTCCACGGCGGGCAACCGGCCGTCACCGAGGTGACGGACCGGCGGCACAAGCCGCACACCGGCCCCACCGAACCCGCCGCTCACGGCCCCCTGGAACGCGGTGGACCCCTGCCCGGCTGTCCCCTGACGAGACCACCCCGACCCCTCCGGCGCTGTACACGCGGCGTGTCCCGAGACCGCCGTACGGCCCGAGGGCGCAGGCTTCCGGCATGCACGCCGTACTGCACGCGCTGTCGATCGTCGGCTCGATGACGTGGGAGATCACCTGGGCCCTGATCCTCGGCTTCACCCTGTCCGCCGTGGTCCAGGCGGTCGTCCGCAAGTCCACCGTCGTGTCGCTCCTCGGCGACGACCGCCCCCGTACCCTGGCCATCGCGGCCGGTCTCGGCGCCGCCTCGTCCTCGTGCTCCTACGCAGCCGTCGCGCTGGCACGCTCCCTGTTCGCCAAGGGTGCGGCGTTCACCGCCGCGATGGCGTTCGAGATCGCCTCCACCAACCTGGTCGTCGAACTCGGTGTCATCCTGGCCCTGCTGATGGGCTGGCAGTTCACGGTGGCGGAGTTCGTCGGCGGTCCCGTCATGATCGTCGTCCTGGCGGTGCTGTTCCGCCTCTTCCTGCGCGAAAGGATCCTGCGCGAAGCCCGCGAGCAGGCCGGACGGGGGAGGGCCGGCTCGATGGAGGGCCACGCGGCGATGGACATGGCCGTCCGGAGCGAGGGCTCCTTCGCCCGCCGCCTGCTGTCCCGCGAAGGTTTCACCGCCACCTCCCACGTCTTCGTCATGGAATGGGCGGCGATCCTGCGGGACCTCGTGATCGGCCTGCTGATCGCGGGTGCGATCGCGGCGTGGGTACCGGACTCCTTCTGGCGTACGTTCTTCTTCGACGGCCACCCGCTGGCGTCCAAGCTGTGGGGGCCCGTCATCGGCCCGCTGGTCGCGATCGCGTCGTTCGTCTGCTCCATCGGCAACGTCCCGCTCGCGGTCGTGCTGTGGAAGGGCGGCATCAGCTTCGGCGGGGTCGTGGCGTTCATCTTCGCCGACCTTCTGATCCTGCCGATCCTGAACATCTACCGGAAGTACTACGGGATCCGTATGACGCTTTTCCTGTTCGGCACGTTCTACCTCGCCATGGTCGTCGCCGGATACGTCGTGGAGTTCACCTTCGGCGGTCTCGGACTCATCCCGGACCAGGCGGATGCCAGGATCCCCACGGAAGGAGTCACCTGGAACTACACCACCTTCCTGAACATCGCGTTCCTGGCCCTGGCCGCCGCGTTCCTGGTCCGCTTCTTCCGCACCGGAGGCCGTGTGACATGCTCCGCATGATGGGCGGCGCCCCGAACCCGGGGCCCGAACAGGCCTGGCACGGTGCACACGCGAAGCCCGGTGGCGAAAGGGCCGGCCACCAGGGCCGACACGACGGCCACGACTGAGCGAGAGCCCGCCTGCGCGATCCTCCGAGGTGCCGACCCCCGTGCTCACCGGCCCGCGCCGTACGGGCGATACCGGCCGGGCACTCGCGGACCGGCCGGAGACGCGTCGGAAGCGACGCATCGGAGCACGAACGGCGAACGAACCCACTGCGCACCTGTCGGGAACCTGACGGTGACTGCTTCGGTCACCTCGCGGTGATCCCGCCCGTGACCACCCCGCTTCGGAGCCGGGTCGAGGGCAGCGGATCGGCCCTGGTTCCCTGTGTATCACTCCACGACACACCCTCTGCGACACACCCTCTGCGACACACTCTCTGCGACACACCTATGTCGACGTCCCTGTGATGCGGCGCAACCGCACACCTGGGCGGGCTTGCCCATGTCGAGAGGAACGGACGCACGGTCCAACGCGGTGCGGCGGTGCGGCGGTGTTCAGGCGGTGTGTGGGTGAAGAATGCCTTCAACGCCGTGCAGGAAGGTTTCGCAGACCAGTCGGGGGTCGAAGAGGCAGCCGGCCGCCATGGCGCCGTCCCTGAGCATGACGAGGTGTCGGCCGGCCGCGTCGGCGGGTGCCTGACCAGCCTGTGCCAGCAACTCCGTGACGGTGTCCAGGAACCACTGCCGGTGGGCCAGCACGGCTTGGTGGATCGGGTGGTCCGGGTCGGGATACTCGGCCACCGCGTTGAGGAAGGCACACCCGCGGAACCCGGGGGACTGGATGCCATCGGCGATCGACCGGCTGACGGCCCGGACCCGGTCCGCCGCCGACGCGCCGCTCGCCTGTGCGAGAGCGACCTGCGACCGGATTCCCTGGTCGGCCTGGTCGAGATAGGCGAGGACGAGTGCTTCCTTGCCTGAGAAGTGCCGGTACAGCGTTGCCCGGGTCACCTGCGCTTCCGCGATGATCCGGTCGACGCCGACCGAGTGGATGCCCTCCGTGTAGAAGATCTTCGTTGCCGTACTCAGCAGCCTCGCTCGCGCCTCGGAGGTGCTGCCGCCTTCTGTGCCCCGACTCATGAGCGTGAGATTACCAAAAAACGCCCACGTGAGGGAGAACGTTCGTTCTTGACAAGCGTCACTGCATCCCTCTTGAATAAGTGCGAGACCGAACGTTCTCCCTCGTGTCTCGGCCCTTCATAGATCGGTATGTCCACATGGCCTTACGTACCAAGACCTCAGATGGCCAGACCTCAGCCCGTCATGCCCCAGCCCGCCATGCCTCAGATGGCCAGGCCCCAGCCCGCCGGATCGGCTCCTGTCGCGGCGGATTCGCGGCAACCTGCCCTGCGATCCAGACAAGCGCATCGCAGGCCCGCCGCTTCACCCCGCCACGTGCTCGCGACCCGAATCGCCCGCGACCCCAAACGCCCGCGCCCCCGAACGGTCGCCACGGCGGACGACGCCCGGGACACACCGCTCGCGCGCCGAGCCCGCCGTCCCGCCGTCCCGCCGAGGCGGTGCCGCCCGGAACACGGACCTCACCCAGGGGCGGCGTAATCCGGTAACCCCACCGCCGCACCTTTCCCGCGCTGCCCGCGAACACGCCCGACCCGGCACCTCGTGGCCGAGCAGGGCCGCGCACAGGTTGCTCACCCGAGCATCGCGCGCACCGTCGGATCAGTGCACACCCGCCACCACCCATACCTCCCACCTCGTGACGGTCAGCCGTCCCGGCACCGTCACCCACCAGGCCCGACGAGCGACCACGACACCGTTCGCCGAACAGTCCACCCCGGCGCCAACCAGCGCCCGAAGAAAGGCACTTGCCATGGCAACCCAGACCAGCATCGCGCCCGCCGCCGCCGTCCCCACCGCTCTGCGCAAGCTGTACCTGCTGCGCTTCGCCTTCGCCGCGCTCTGGGCCGCCGCACTGTTCGCGACCGCCGACACACTGGGCCCGCTGAGCGCGACACTGCTGGTGCTCTACCCCCTCTTCGACGTCGCGTGCGCCGTCGTCGACGTCCGCTCCGCCCGCGCGAACGACGGCCCGGTGCGCGGCCTGTACGCGAACATCGCGCTCAGCACCCTCACCGGCATCGGCCTGGCCGTCGCCGCGACCTCCGGAATCCCGGCGGTCCTGCGGGTCTGGGGCCTCTGGGCCGTCACCGCGGGCCTGGTCCAGCTCATCGTGGGCGCCGTCCGACGCCAACTGGGCGGTCAGTGGGCGATGATCGCCAGCGGGGCCATCTCCACCCTCGCCGGCGCCTCCTTCGTCGCACAGGCGGGCAAGGACGACGCCTCGCTGAGCAACCTCGCCGGCTACGCCTTCCTCGGCGGCGTCTTCTTCCTTGTCTCCGCCCTCCGCCTGAAGCGCACCGACCGGCAGGCCTGACCCCCGCCCGGCGACCGTCCCGCCCGCAGCCGATGCGTGCCCGAGGTATCCGGCCGAGCCGGCTCGCGGTCCGGATGCGGGGCGGTACGGCGTCCGGCACACGGGTCCGCAGGTAGGGCCGGGAGCACGGGGGCGCTGTTGTCGATGAGGAAGCCGTCGACAACAGCATCCTGTTCACCAACAGTGCGCCGTTCAGTGCCCCGTTCACCCACAGTGTTCCGTCCACCGCAGTGCGGCACACCGGCCTGGCGGCAGGAGACGTCACAGGATTCCGTCACGGTGACGCCCCAGCCGAAGGCCGCTGCCGCACCGGGTGAATGCGCTGAGCACCCTCATGGTTCGCAGGGGCGCCCCCGTTCCGCAGGGGCGCCCCCGTACAGGCCCCGAACCGACCGGTCCGCGAGGTCCCGACCGCCCGCACGCGGCCCTGCCCCCGCACGGCCCCTGGGGTCAGGCCGCGGGGTTCTCCAGCAGGGTGACCCGGTTGCCGTCCGGATCTTCCAGAGCGGCGAACCGGGTACGCGTACCGCCCGCCTGCACCGGCCCCGCCGCCAGACCGCGTTCCGCGAGCTGTGCGAGAGCCCCGTCCAGATCAGGAACCTCCAGATTCAGGAGCGCCGAACCGGAACGCTCGGCGTCCTCGAAGACCGAGAGCCAGCCCCCCGTGGTGAGATGCCAGTCCGCCAGCGACGGCATCGGCCGGTTATCCGCCGGACGTCCCAGCAACCGCTCGTACCAGACCACCGCAGTCTCGACGTTCCCCACGGGCGCAACCATCAGTACGCGGGCAATGTCCATGAACCCCACCTCTTCTCGAACCGCAGTACGTGTCTCTTCTCCAGACCGCTCACGTCACCAGAACTCATCGCACGTCGCCGAACACATACTGATGCGTGGTGTCCTCCGTCGCACCGGCACCACAACGTCCGACCGCCCCCACTGCTCCTGCTGCTCCGGCTGCACCCGATACCTCGGGCGCCCCGGCCACTACAGCTACGCCCGCACCCGCCGCTCACGACACCAGCACCCTCGGCCCGTACGACAACCCGGCACCCCGGCCCGTACGACACCCGGCACCTCCGGCCCGTACGACACCCACACCACCCACACCACCCGCCCCTACCGCATCGGCGCAGACCCGATCCCGCCTCCGCCCCCACCGGCCACATCCGCACTCCTCCCCCTCCAGAGCCCTACGCACCACCACCTCCCCACCCCACCTTCCCCACCAGCCCCGTCACCGCACCCCCGTACAGTCCGTCATGCTCCGATCAGGGCTCCACCCCTCGAAGGTCCGTCGTACTGAATACTCTGTCGGCATGAGCGAACGAGGAATGCAGGAACTGGCCCTGCTGCTTCTGACGGCCCTGGCCAACGCCCCCCGGCACGGATACGCCATCGCCCAGGAGGTGAAGGCCATCACCGACGGCCGGGTGGTGCCGCGTACCGGGGCGCTCTACGGGGCGCTGGACAGACTGCTGGCCGAAGGCCTGATCCAGGTGGAACGCGAAGAGGTGGTGGGCGGCCGGGCGCGCCGTGTCTTCGCCCTCGCTCCGGCCGGGCGGGAGAGACTGGAGGCCGAGGCCGAACGGCTGGCCGCGACCGCCCGGGAGGTCAGGCGGCGTCTGGCCGCCGGTGCGACGGCGCTGACGTGACGGATCCCCTCGTCCGTCTGTATCCCGCCGCGTACCGATACGACAAGCTCGCGGTGCGCTACGAAGCGACCGTACTCGTCGCAGTCATCAACGAGTGGCTCTGACCTCGGCAAATGCTTCGTCTGGACGA
>NZ_JBHVQX010000042.1:0-67028 GCF_042886395.1 Streptomyces sp. NPDC058008
GTTTCCGACTCTATCAGACTCTTTCGTGTCCGATTCCCGGCCGAAGCGGGTTCCTGCATTACTGCCTTTTCGCTTTCCAGGTCTTCGCTTTCGCGCTTTCCCTTTCGGCGTGGTCACTACGTTAGCCGATTTCCTCGGTGACTCATAATCGAGTCGGTCGGACGAATTCCGGCATGCCGAAATTGCACCCGCCAGGGGTGAATCGTAGGTAGTGGTTGGCCCTCTCACGATGCTTCGGCCCGGTCCGATGGACCGTGCCAAGAACAACTGCATCCGTTCAAGCGGCTCGGACTACATTAGGGAAACAGCAGGGGCGAGTCAAGTTGCGCGACGGCGGGGCACGTGGGCCCGGTACGGGCTGACCGTGGGGTCGCCGTCGATCCAGAAGCGCCAGGGCTGGTGGGAGCCGTCGCCGCCCACTCCCGTGCGTGGTCCGCTCCGCACCTGGTCGGGGGCCGGTGGCGTGCCCCGCAGGATGGACAGGGGCCGCCGCGCTCCCGCCACCACGTCGGCACCGTTCAGTGCGCGGTCCACGTCGAGGGCCGTGGCGAGACGGGCCGGCCCTTTGGCCAGTTCCCTGTCATGCCGGGCCGAGAACCGACGGGTGCGGGCCTTCTCCGCCCCGACCCCGATCTCCCCCGCCCTCAGCAGGACACCACTCGCCTCGCCCTCAGGACCGCACACCAGGTTGAGGCAGTGCCACATCCCGTACGTGAAGTAGACGTACGAGTGGCCCGGCGGCCCGAACATCACGCTGTTGCGCGCCGTCCGGCCGCGGAACGCGTGGGACCCGGGGTCGATCCCTCCGGCGTACGCCTCCACCTCCGTCAGCCGCAGCTCGATGGCGCCCTCGTCGGTGGTCCGGACCAGCAGGCGGCCCAGGAGGTCGGGGGCCACCTCCAGGACAGGCCTGTCGAAGAAGTCGCGCCCGAGCGGCGTGCGGTCCATGCCCTCGTCCATGGCGTCCGAGGGTACTGGGCGCACCGCGGGAACCGGTTACGGTCAGGGCGCGTATGTAGGGGTCAGGACCAAGGAGGAAAACATGGGCTTCAAGCGGCTGCTCGCGAGCATGGGTGCCGGCGGTGCTTCGGTCGAGACCGAACTGACCGAACTCAACGTCGTCCCCGGCGGGGTCGTCCAGGGCGAGGTGCGGATCCAGGGCGGCTCCGTCGACCAGCGGATCGAGGGGCTCTCGGTCGGGCTGCAGGCGCGCGTCGAGGTCGAGAGCGGGGACCAGGAGACCAAGCAGGACATCGAGTTCACCACGCTGCGTCTGGGAGGTGCCTTCCAGGTGGAGGCGGGCGCGGTGCACGTCGTGCCGTTCGGTCTGGAGATCCCCTGGGAGACGCCGGTCACCATGTTCGCCGGGCAGCACCTGCGCGGCATGGACATAGGGGTGACGACGGAGCTGGAGATCGCCCGCGCCCTCGACTCGGGTGACCTGGACCCGGTCAACGTGCACCCGCTGCCCGCGCAGCAGGCCATCCTGGACGCCTTCGGGCAGCTCGGCTTCGGCTTCCGCAGCGCCGACATGGAGCGCGGCCACATCCGCGGAACCCGCCAGCGTCTGCCCTTCTACCAGGAGATCGAGTTCTACCCGCCGCAGCAGTACCGGGGACTCCACCAGGTCGAGCTGACGTTCGTGGCCGACGACCGCGAGATGGACGTCGTCCTGGAGATGGACAAGAAGCCGGGCCTCTTCAGCGAGGGCAGCGATTCCTACCGTGCGTTCACGGTGGGCCTGAACGACTTCCGGGGCACGGACTGGGCCGCGTACCTCAACCACTGGCTCGCCGAGGTCGGCGGCCGGCGCAACTGGCTCTGACACCCCCTAGGGTCGGTGGCAAGACATCGCACAGCCGATCAGGAGAGGTGCTGACGTGACCGAGCCGAAGAGGGCGCCGCTGCCGCACGACTTCCATCCCGAGGTCCCCCCGTTCACCGTGGTGAGCGAGGACCTCGCACCCGGCGCCGTGCTGGCGGACGCCCAGGTGTTCGCGGCGGGCAACACCTCGCCGCAGCTGCGGTGGGAGGGTTTCCCGGCGGGGACGAAGAGTTTCGCGGTGACGTGCTTCGACCCGGACGCGCCGACCGGCAGCGGGTTCTGGCACTGGGTGCTCTTCGACATCCCCGCGTCCGTGACGGAGCTTCCGGCCGGTGCGGGGAGCGGGGCCTTCCAGGGGCTGCCGGAGGGCGCCGTACAGGCCCGCAACGACTACGGGGCGAAGGAGTTCGGCGGAGCGGCGCCTCCCGCCGGTGAGAACCACCGCTATGTGTTCACCGTGTACGCGGTGGACACCGAGAAGCTCGGGCCGGACAGTGACGCCTCTCCCGCCGTGGTCGGGTTCAATCTGCGTTTCCACACCCTGGGCCGCGCCCAGCTGATCGGGGAGTACGCCGCCCCCGGAAGCTGAATGTTCGCCTCCCGTTTGCCCTGCCCTGGTCCTGGAGAGATCAGGGCAGGGCACTTTTTATTGCGTTGTCCATCACGGTCCGCCCGGACAGAGTTGTCACGGGCCCGCCGACGGTCGGGCGGCACACGGGAGGTGGGCAGGATGCGGGAGACACTTGTACTCAACGCGAGCTTCGAGCCGCTGTCGACGGTGACGCTCAACCGCGCGGTGGTCCTGATCCTCCAGGACAAGGCCGTCGTCGAGCAGTCGCATCCCGGGCTCCGTATGCGTGGTGCCGCCGTGGACATACCCGTCCCCCGGGTGATCAGGCTCTGCCGGTACGTACGGGTGCCGTTCCGAAGACACGCCCCGTGGTCCAGGAGGGGCGTGCTGATAAGGGACCAGCACCGGTGCGCGTACTGCGGGCGGCGGGCGAGCACCGTCGACCACGTGGTGCCCAGGGCCCAGGGGGGCCAGGACACCTGGCTGAACACCGTGGCCTCGTGCGCGGAGGACAACCACCGCAAGGCGGCCCGGACGCCGGAGGAGGCGGGTATGCCGTTGCTGCGCCAGCCGTTCGTGCCGTCGCCCGCGGACGCGATGCTGCTCGCGCTGGGCGCCGGCGACCGGTCGTCGCTGCCCGAGTGGCTGGCGCGCTCGGCGGCGTGACCGCCCCGGCTGCCCCGCCGGAGCCCGTCCCCCAAGTCCGGAGGGGACGGGCTCCCCACGTCAGCGCAGCAGGAGTTGCACGATGGCCGCGGTGCCGACGACGACGATCAGCCCGCGCAGGAAGGCGGGGCTGAGCCGGCGGCCGACCTTGGCGCCGAGCTGGCCGCCGACCGCGGACCCCACCGCGATCAGCACGACCGCCGTCCAGTCGAAGTCCGCGACGAAGAGGAAGAAGAGCGCGGCGACGCTGTTGACGACGGCGGCGAGGACGTTCTTGACGGCGTTGAGCCGCTGCATCGTGTCGTCGAGCAGCATGCCCATCAGGGAGAGGTAGATGATGCCCTGGGCCGCCGTGAAGTAGCCGCCGTAGACGCTGGCGAGCATCAGGCCGGTGAACAGGAGGGGCCCGCCGTCGGGCCTGGCGGCCTTGCCCGTGCGCTCACGGCGGCTCTGGACGGCGCGGCTGATGCGGGGCTGCAGGATGACCAGGACGAGGGCGAGGGCCACCAGGACGGGGACGATCGTCTCGAACGCGGTGGAGGGCAGGGCGAGCAGGAGGGTGGCCCCGGTGAGGCCGCCGATCAGCGCGCCGACGCTCAGCTTGAGGATCCGGCGGCGCTGGCCGGTGAGTTCCGCGCGGTAGCCGATGGCCCCGCTGATGGCGCCCGGGATCAGCCCGAGCGCGTTGGACACGGTCGCGGTGACCGGTGGCAGGCCGGTGGCGAGGAGCACCGGGAAGGTGATCAACGTGCCGGATCCGACGACGGTGTTGATCGCTCCGGCGCCGATCCCGGCCACGAGGACGGCAAGCATTTCCCAGATGGACAAGGCCATCTCCTTCGAAGGTCAGTGGTGCCTCCCCGCCATGAAGGTCGAGGGGCCCACCGATCATGCACGAAGGTGCTTGCCGGTCATTCCACCGGGGGCTGTTCCCTGCGCTCCGTACCGGTGTTGAAGCCGGGGGCGCCGCTGCCGAGGTTGCCGAAGGCGCCGCTGAGGCCCTTGAGCGCGTCGCCGATCTCGCTGGGCACGATCCAGAGCTTGTTCGCGTCGCCCTCGGCGATCTTGGGGAGCATCTGGAGGTACTGGTAGGAGAGGAGCTTCTGGTCCGGGTCACCGGCGTGGATGGACTCGAAGACCGTGCGGATGGCCTGTGCCTCGCCCTCCGCGCGCAGGGCCGACGCCTTGGCCTCACCTTCCGCGCGCAGGATCGCGGACTGCTTCTCGCCCTCCGCGGTGAGGATCGCGGACTGCCGGATGCCCTCGGCGGTGAGGATCGCGGCGCGCTTGTCACGGTCGGCGCGCATCTGCTTCTCCATCGAGTCCTGGATGGAGGTGGGCGGTTCGATGGCCTTGAGCTCGACGCGGTTGACGCGGATGCCCCACTTGCCGGTGGCCTCGTCGAGCACTCCGCGCAGCGCGGCGTTGATCTCCTCGCGGGAGGTCAGGGTCCGTTCGAGGTCCATGCCGCCGATGATGTTGCGGAGCGTGGTGACGGTGAGCTGCTCGATCGCCTGGATGTAGCTGGCGACTTCGTACGTCGCGGCGCGGGCGTCGGTGACCTGGTAGTAGATGACCGTGTCGATGTTGACGACGAGGTTGTCCTGGGTGATCACCGGCTGCGGCGGGAAGGGGACGACCTGTTCGCGGAGGTCGATCCGGTTGCGGATCGAGTCGATGAACGGGACGACGATGTTCAGCCCGGCGTTGAGCGTGCGGGTGTAGCGGCCGAAGCGCTCGACGATGGCGGCACTGGCCTGCGGGATGACCTGGATCGTCTTGATCAGGGCGATGAAGACGAGCACCACCAGAATGATCAGGACGATGATGATCGGTTGCATCGTGTGCCTCGTGCCCTTCGGTTGCCGACGGATCGCGGTGATCGAGGTCGATCAGTCATGACGATCGGATTGAGATGATGATCGACTTCGAGTTTGGCAGACTGCGGCCTGCCGTGTGACCGGTTCGCTCACATGACGACGGCCGTTGCACCGTCGATGTCCACGACGTCCACCTGCCGGCCGGGTTCGAAGACCTGGTCCTCGTCGAGCGAGCGCGCGGACCAGACCTCGCCGGCCAGCTTGATGCGCCCGCCGCTGCCGTCGACCCGTTCCAGGACGACGGCCTGACGGCCTTTCAGGGCGTCGATGCCGGTGGCGTGGGTGGACTGGCCCGCGCGGTGTCTGGCCGCGATCGGACGCACGACCGCGATCAGCGCCACCGAGACCAGGACGAAGACCAGGACCTGTGCGACGACACCACCGCCCAGCGCCGCGACGACGGCCGCGGCCACCGCTCCGACGGCGAACATCCCGAATTCGGGCATCGCGGTCAGGACGAGCGGAATGCCCAGTCCCACCGCGCCGATCAGCCACCACACCCACGCGTCGATGTCCACGTCGTCATCGTAGGACCGTGGGCACCCTCCCCGACAGGGCGCAGGGGAGGTTGGCTGTGCTGCGACTACCGGCCGAGGGGGAGTCCGTGGGCGGTGTAGCGGTCGCCTCGGTGCTCGACGACGAGCGGCAGGCCGAAGCAGAGGGAGAGGTTCCGGGAGCTGAGCTCGGTCTCCATGGGTCCGGCGGCGAGCACCTTGCCCTGCCGGATCATCAGGACGTGGGTGAAGCCGGGCGCGATCTCCTCGACGTGGTGGGTGACCATGACCATGGAGGGGGCGTACGGGTCACGGGCCAGCCTGCCGAGGCGGCGTACCAGGTCCTCGCGTCCACCGAGGTCGAGCCCGGCGGCCGGCTCGTCGAGGAGGAGCAGCTCGGGGTCGGTCATCATGGCGCGGGCGATGAGGGTGCGCTTGCGCTCGCCCTCGGAGAGCGTGCCGAACTTGCGGTCGAGGTACTCGGTCATGCCGAGGCGGTCGAGGAAGGCGCGGGCGCGCTCCTCGTCGACGGCCTCGTAGTCCTCGTGCCAGGTGGCGGTCATGCCGTACGCGGCGGTGAGCACCGTCTGCAGCACGGTCTGGCGCCTGGGGAGCTTTTCGGCCATGGCCACGCCGGCGATGCCGATGCGGGGGCGGAGCTCGAAGACGTCCGTGCCGACGCCGCCGAGTCGCTCACCGAGGATCGTGGCCGTGCCGGTGCTCGGGAAGACGTAGCTGGAGGCGATGTTCAGGAGCGTGGTCTTGCCGGCGCCGTTCGGCCCGAGGATGACCCAGCGCTCCCCCTCCTTGACCGACCAGGAGACGTCGTCCACCAGAGCGCGTCCGTCGCGGACCACGGATACGTCCACCAGCTCCAGTACATCGCTCATGGCGCGTTGTCTCCCCATACAGTGTCGAGATCGTCGCGTGCCTGTGGGCACAGCTCCCAGGGAAAACCTACGCCACCCGGGGAGTGCTCAGGCCCTGGGGCCGTTCCCTAGGCTGTTCCCATGCTTTCGGAACCACGCTCAGGGCGGCTCGCCGCATGGGGAAACGCGCTTCTGGCCGGACTCGTGTCACCGGACGACGCGGCGCTCGCGATCGTCGACGAGGACGCGGTGCACCGCGTCGAGGGACTGCCGGGTGAGGCGGGGCCCGTGGGGCTCACGCTGGCGCTCGGTCGGCTGAGGGCGCTGGGGGCGACCGGTTTCCGGGTCGCGCTGCCGGTGCCCGGCCATCCGCTGGGGCTCAGCGGTCCGCCGGACTTCAACGCCCGCGCGCTGGAGGCGCAGGAGGCGGTGGTCATCGCCGGGGCGCCGTACGGCCTGGTGCCCGAGGTGGCCGAGGCGGGGCCCGCCGGGGACCTGCACGTCGAGGTGGTCTGGCGCTGTCTGCCCGTGCGGGAGGCGCCGCCCGCCGACGTGCCGTCGCTGGGAGAGGCGGAGCGGGAGCTGGCCGAAGCGCTCCGGGACGCCACGGCGGTGCTGTCGCGGCTGGATGTCGCCGGGTCCGGCCCGGTCGCGGAGGCCGCGGTGGATGCCTACCGGGCGCGCGCGGAGCGGGGGCGGGAGGTGCTGGCTCCGGGGTATCCGCCGCGGGCGGTCCGGGTGCTGGAGCTGGCTCAGCGCGTGGGGCTGCTGGTGTCGGTCGCCCATGAGAACGGGCACGGCGGCGCGGTCAGCGCGTCGGAGATCGCGGCCCGGGGCGAGGCGCTGCGGCCGGTGGAGCGGGTCGCGAGGCGGGCGCAGGTCGCGGCGTACAACGCGTACGTGGAGGAGCGGGGGCGCTAGCCGGGCCCCGCGGGCGTGGGGGGGCGCCGGTCCGTCCCCCGGCCGCCGGGGAGGCCCGGGTGGGCCTTCCCGGCGGGGGGGGGGTGCGGGGTGCCGGTCAGCCGTTCACGCCCTGGTTGCCGAAGGCCGGGTTGAGCAGGCCGACCACGTCGACCGTGTTGCCGACCACGTTCACCGGGACGCTCACCGGGACCTCGACGAGGTTGCCCGAGACGACGCCCGGGGAGCCGGCGGCGGTGCCGTGGGCACCGGCGCCGTGGCCCGCGGCGGAGGCCGCTCCGGCACCGGCGGCGATCATTCCGCCCGCGATCATGGTGACGGCCGCTGCCTTCTTCAGGTTCTTCACTTCGGGTTCCTCCTCGTGTCGCCGCGGCCGACCGCCGCAGCACGCGTGGAGAACGCCGTCACCTCGGCGGAGGGTGCGCCGTACGGGTGACATCCACCCGACAGTATGAATCTCCGACCGGCCGGGAACCCCGTGGCGGCTCAGCCCGCCGCCCCGTGCCGGACCGCCCAGAGCGCGGCCTGGGTCCTGTCCGACAGGTCGAGCTTCATCAGGATGTTCGAGACGTGGGTCTTCACGGTCTTCTCCGACAGGACCAGCGCCCGCGCGATCTCCCGGTTGGAGCGGCCGTCGGCGATCAGCCCCAGCACCTCGCGCTCCCGCTCGGTCAGGGTGCTCCCCCGCCCCGTGCCGCCGCTCGTGTCGTCCTGGGCCAGCAGCGCGTCCGCGACCTCCGGCTGGAGCAGGACGTGCCCGGCGTGCACCGAGCGGATGGCGCCGGCCAGGGCGTCCGGGTCGACGTCCTTGTACACGTAGCCCGAGGCTCCCGCCCGCAGTGCGGGCACGACCGTGCGCTGCTCGGTGAAGCTGGTGACGATCAGGACCCTGGCGGGGTTCTCCAGCTTCCTGAGCCCGCGCAGCGCCTCGATGCCGTCCGTGCCCGGCATCTTGATGTCCATCAGGACCACGTCGGGCCGCAGCTCCTCGGCCCTGGCGATGCCCTCGGCCCCGTCCGACGCCTCCCCCACCACCTCGATGTCGTCCTGGACCTCCAGGAACGTACGCAGTCCCCGCCGGACCACCTGGTGGTCGTCGACCAGCAGCACCCTGATGATCTTGTCAGCCACTGGGCACCTCCATCCGGATCGTGGTGCCCTTGCCGGGCTCCGATTCCACGGTGAGCCGCCCGCCTGCCCCGCCGGCCCGGTGCCGCATGGAGACGAGGCCCAGGTGCCGGCCCGCCCGCCCGACCTCCTGGGGGTCGAAGCCGCGGCCGTCGTCGGTGATCCGCAGCACGGTGGCGTCGGTGTGCCGGCGGAGGCTGACGGTGACCAGTGCCGCGCCGGAGTGGCGCAGGGCGTTGTGCAGGGCTTCCTGGGCGACCCGCAGCATCGCCTCCTCCTGGGCGGAGGGCAGGGCGCGCACACCGGCGCTCTCGAAGGTGACCCGGGCGCTGTGGGCGCGGTCCATGACCTGGACCTGGGTGCGGAGCGTCGCGACCAGCCCGTCCTCGTCCAGGGCGGCGGGGCGCAGCTCGACCACGGCGGCGCGCAGCTCGTCCACCGCTTCCCCCGCCAGTGCGGCGACCTGCTGGAGCTCGCCCTTGGCGCGCGCCGGGTCCCGGTCGACGAGGGCTGCGGCCGCCTGGGCCGTGAGCCGGAGGGAGAAGAGCTTCTGGCTGACGGCGTCGTGCAGCTCGTGCGCGAGCCGTGAACGCTCCTCGACGATGGTGAGCTCACGGCTGCGCTCGTAGAGCCGGGCGTTGGTGAGGGCGATGGCCGCGTGCTGGGCGAGGATCCCGAGGAGTTCCTCGTCCTCCTCGGTGAAGTCGCAGCCGCCGGTCGGCCTGGGGCAGCGCTTGTTGGCGAGGAAGAGTGCGCCGATGGTCTCGTCGCCGTCCAGGATGGGCAGGCCGAGGAAGTCGGACATCTCGGGGTGGGCCTCGGGCCAGCCCTCGAACCGGGGGTCCTCACGGACGTCCGCGAGCCGCTGGGGTCTGGCCTCCTGGAGCATCGCCGCGAGGATGCCGTGCTGGCGGGGCAGCGGCCCGATGGCCTTCCACTGCTCGTCGCTCACCCCGTCGACGACGAACTGGGCGAAGCCGCCGTGGTCGTCCGGCACCCCGAGCGCGGCGTACTCGGCGTCCAGCAGCTCCCGGGCCGAGGCGACGATCGTCTTGAGGACGTCCCGCATCTCCAGGTGGCGGCTCATGGCGAGCAGCGCGGCGCTGACCGCGGCGAGGCCCGACGGGGGGCGATGGCTCATGTGCTCACCGTACCGGCGGGGGTGCGGCACCCGTATCGGGCTGTGGGCCCCCTGGGGACGGGGCCTCGGTCCTAGGCCGAAGAGCCCTGGGCCGTCACGGCCGGTGGACGGGGCGGGTGCGCCGGGTGGACTCCCGCGTCGGGGGCGTCGGAGTACGACGCGGCCCGAGGGGATGGCCGTCGTGCCGGTCGCGGTGATCACGGGTGGTTCGAAGGGGCTGGGGCCCGCGCTCGGCGCGGCCCTTGCCGGAAGGGGCCGGGACCTGTGCCGGCCGGGCGGCCGGCACAGGTGCTCCGTGCGACGACCACGGGGCCGCGCGGCCGCTACCGGACCCGGGTCGTGGCGGTGGCCGGGGGCGTCACGGATCCGTCGCACCGCCGCCTCCCTGGTGGCCCGCCGCCGGGGAGCCGAGCTGTCCGGTCGCTCTGGTGGACGACGCGAGCGCCCTGGGCGCCGGGCCGACCGTCGCACCGCCGGTCCCTGGCTGCCGCCGCCGGGAAGCCGAGCGGTCCGGTCGGCCTGGTGGACGACGCGAGCGCCCTGGGCGCCGGGCCGCTCGTGCGGCTGGACGAGACGCCGCCGGAGGGGCTGCGGCGGGCACCGGAGAACAACGTCGTCGCGGCGCCCGGGCTCGTGCGGGAGGCGCTGCCACTGCCGCGGGCCCCGGCGGCCGGGACGGTGATCGCGGTGAGCCCGGACGCGGCGGCCCGGCCGCACCCGGCGTGGGGCGGGTACGGGGCCCGCTCGACCGGCCGGCCACGGTGCTCGGCGAGGAGGAGCCGGGGCCGCGGAGCGGCTGTGCCCGGACGCCGGCCCACCGGTACCTCCGGCATGGGCCGGGGGAAGCCCGACTCCCGCTGCCGTCGACCGAGAATCCCCTCACGCTCCGCATTACAGAAGCAACTTTTCGTAAGCGAAGAGGGGGTCCCATGTGAGCCCAGGCATAGGACGCACATCACTTACGAAGAAGAATAGTTTGCCCATAACGGGCAATACGTCAGGGTTCAAACCGGACAAGGAGGTATGAACACGACCCCCTTCCACTATGCAGCTTCGTACGTCACACCTTTGCCAGGCCATTTTGCTGGCGCTAAGAATTGCAGCTGTCCCCGACGGATACGCCTCGGCTCCTCCGTCTGCGTCCTCGCCGAGGACCCCCTGCTATTCGAAGAGGTACGACTGTATGTCCGTGTCCCGCATCTCCAGCCGTAGCCGTCGTCTGAACAAGGCGCAGAAGCTCTCCGTCGCGGGGGTCTCCACCCTGGCCGCAGGCGCCGTCGCCTTCTCTCTCGTCCCGCACGGCTCCTCGGCCACCGCCGAGCCCCAGGCCGCCGCCGCGGCGGCCCCGGTCGCCTACACCGGTTCGAAGACGACGAGCCTCCAGACCGCCGGCATCGAGCAGAACTCCACCGCCCAGCAGCTGGTCAAGGCCGCCGACGCCGCCAAGGCCAAGGCCGCGGCGGAGAAGAAGCAGACCGCCGCGAAGGCCGAGGCGAAGGCCAAGGCCGTCGCCGAGGCCAAGAGCAAGGCCGCCGCGAAGGCCAAGGCCGACGCGAAGAAGCGTTCCGCCGGCACGTCGAGCCGCGCCGCCGACCGCAAGCCGGTCTACGCCGACAACCTCGACGGCTGGATCCGCGAGGCCCTGTCGATCATGCACGAGAAGAAGATCCCCGGTACGTACGAGGGCCTGCACCGCAACATCATGCGTGAGTCCAGCGGTAACCCCCGCGCGATCAACAACTGGGACATCAACGCGATCAACGGCGTCCCCTCGAAGGGTCTGCTGCAGGTCATCAAGCCGACGTTCGACTTCTACCACGTCAAGGGCACCAAGCACGACCAGTACGACCCGGTCGCCAACATCACCGCGGCCGCCAACTACGCCGCGGACAAGTACGGCTCGATCGACAAGGTCGACAGCGCGTACTGAGTCACGGCACCGAGCAAGGCCTGGCACAGCCGGTCCGCAGCGTCGCGTGACCGGCCGGCACATGCCGAAGGGCGGCACCCCACGGGGTTGCCGCCCTCGGGCGTTTCCGGGACCGGTGGGACCGCGCTACTTGCGCATGACCTCGGGCTCGTGGCGCCGCAGCATCCGCGCGACGGCGAAGAACAGGACGGCGCTCATGAGGACCAGCACCGTGATGTTGACGCCCCACTGGCCGGCCGTGTGCTCCCAGAGCGGGTCCAGGTCGGTCGGGTTGTCGGTGTCCCACGGCGGCATGAGGTGGGCGAGGTCCAGCGTGGTACCGGCCGCGGCCACCGCCCAGCGCGACGGCATCAGCCAGGCGAACTGCTCCAGGCCCGGTGATCCGTAGAGCTGGAAGAGCACACCGGTGAAGACGACCTGCACGATGGCGAACATGACGAGCAGCGGCATCGTCTTCTCCGCGGTCCTGACCAGTGCGGAGATCAGGAGGCCGACCATCATCGAGGTGAGGCCGAGCACCGTGATCGACACGCAGATCTCCACGCCGGCGGGCATGAACAGCCCCTCCTCCGGCAGCTTGCGGGTGGAGAAGCCGATGCCGCAGATGATCGCGCCCTGCGCGGCGGTGATCAGGCCGAGGACGATCACCTTGGAGCACAGGTAGGCGGACCGGGACAGGCCGGTCGCCCGTTCCCGCTCGTAGATCACCCGTTCCTTGATCAGTTCTCGTACGGAGTTGGCCGACCCGGCGAAGCACATGCCGACCGCGAGGATCAGCACGATGGTCCCGGCCTTGCTGTTGAACCGCTTGTTGGGCACGTCGGGTGCCACCAGGCCGAACTCCGCGGGGATGACCACGCTGACTATGCCGAGCACCGCGGGCAGGATCACCATCAGGGCGAGGAAGCCCTTGTCGGAGACGATCACGGAGACGTAGCGGCGCATCAGCGTCAGCAGCTGGGCCGTCCAGCTCTGCGGCTTCCTGGGGCGGATCTGCTGCGGCGGGGGCATGTGGACGGGCTGCGCCGCGACGGCGTCGATGTCCGCGGCGTACATCTGGTAGTGCTGCGAACCGCGCCAGCGGCCCGCCCAGTCGTAGTCGCGGTAGTTCTCGAACGCGGAGAAGACGTCGGCCCAGCTGGTGTAGCCGAAGAAGTTCAGCGCCTCCTCGGGCGGACCGAAGTAGGCGACGGACCCGCCGGGTGCCATGACCAGCAGCTTGTCGCAGATCGCCAGCTCGGCCACGGAGTGCGTGACCACCAGGACCGTACGGCCGTCGTCGGCGAGGCCGCGCAGCAGCTGCATGACGTCGCGGTCCATGCCCGGGTCGAGGCCCGAGGTCGGCTCGTCCAGGAAGATCAGCGACGGCTTGGTCAGCAGCTCCAGGGCGACCGAGACGCGCTTGCGCTGGCCGCCGGAGAGCGAGGTGATCTTCTTGTCCCGGTGGACGTCGAGCTTGAGCTCGGCGAGGACCTCGTGGATCCGGGCGGTGCGCTCGGCCTCCGTGGTGTCCGCGGGGAAGCGCAGCTTGGCCGCGTAGCGCAGGGCCCGGGTGACGGTGAGTTCCTTGTGCAGGATGTCGTCCTGCGGGACCAGGCCGATGCGCTGCCTCAGCTCGGCGAACTGCTTGTAGAGGTTCCGGTTGTCGTAGAGGACATCGCCCTGGTTGGCGGGCCGGTAGCCGGTCAGCGCCTTGAGCAGGGTGGACTTGCCGGAGCCCGACGGTCCGATGACCGCGATCAGCGACTTCTCCGGGACACCGAAGGAGACGTCCTTGAGGATGTCCTTGCCCCCGTCGACCGTCACCGTGAGGTGGCGGGCGGAGAAGGAGACGTCACCGGTGTCGACGAACTCCTCCAGCCGGTCCCCGACCAGCCGGAACGTCGAGTGGCCCACGCCGACGATGTCGTTCGGGCCCAGGAGCGCGGAGCCGGACTTGCTGAGCGGCTGGCCGTTGACGTACGTGCCGTTGTGGGACCCGAGGTCGCGGATCTCGAAGCGGCCGTCGGGCGTCGCCCGGAATTCGGCGTGCAGACGCGAGACCTGGAGGTCGGAGACGACCAGCTCGTTCTCCAGGGCACGGCCGATGCGCATGACGCGGCCGAGGTCCAGCCGGTGGAACGTCGTCGGACTGCGGTCCCCGTAGGCCCGGGGGGCCACCGCCCCGCCGGCTCCGCCCGCGACGGGCGGGCCGCCGTGTCCCTGCTGGTGCGGGAGTCCCGCCTGCGGGGCCTGCTGCGGCTGCGGGGCCTGCGGCCAGGGCGCCTGCTGCGGCGCGGGGCCGGCGGCGCCCTGCTGCTGAGGCTGCCGGGCGGGAGCCTGCTGCGGCTGCACCGGAGCCTGCTGCCCGCCGTGGACCGCCGCGCCCGCCGCGGCGGTGAGGTTCAGGCGGGGTCCGTCGGTGGCGTTGCCGAGGCGGACCTCCGTCCCCGCGACGAGCTCCGTCTGCTGGACCCGCCGGCCCTGCACATAGGTGCCGTTCGTGCTGCCGTGGTCCTCCATGGACCAGCCACGGCCGTTCCAGCTGATCGTGGCGTGCCGCCACGACACCCTGGCGTCGTCGATCGTCATGTCGCCCTGCGGATCACGTCCGAGGGTGTACGACCTGGACGGTTCGAGCGCCCAGGTCCTTCCATTCAATTCCAGTACGAGATCCGGCACTCCGCGCCCCACTTGTCGTCCCCCGTGTCGCCCCCGTCGCAGGGAGCCTAGGGATGCTGAACATCGTGGGGAACTATTCCAGGAGCGGTCCCGTAACGGAAAGCCGGGCGGTGCGAAGAGGGCGCGGAGGCCGGCCGCCGCCCGGACGGACTCGGGAGGAATGGGCCCGGAGCACCCCAACCGGGGCGCCCGGCCGCCGTGTCCGCGGTCCGGGGTGGCCGAAGGACCGCTGTCCGTTACCCGGGACGTCTTCTGGGGTGGCCGTGCCGCCCTATACGGTGGGAGCACCATGAGCGCACCGCAGCCACCCCGGTCCCCTGAGTCCCCCGAGCCCCCTCCGGGCACGGACGCCCCCACACTTCTCGTCAAGATCTTCGGGAAGGACCGGCCGGGTATCACGGCCGGTCTCTTCGACACCCTGGCCGCCTACGCCGTCGATGTCGTGGACATCGAGCAGGTCGTCACCCGGGGCCGTATCGTCCTGTGCGCCCTGGTGACCTCGCCGGTCCCGGACGGCACGACCGAGGGCGACCTCCGGGCGACCGTGCACAGCTGGGCCGAATCGCTGAAACTGCAGGCCGAGATCATCTCGGGCACGGGCGACAACCGCCCCCGCGGTGACGGACGTTCCCATGTGACCGTGCTGGGACACCCGCTGACCGCGGAGTCGACGGCGGCCATAGCGGCCAGGATCACCTCCACCGGCGGCAACATCGACCGCATCTTCCGCCTGGCGAAGTACCCCGTCACCGCCGTCGAGTTCGCCGTGTCCGGCACCGGCACCGAGGCGCTGCGCACCGCGCTGGCGACGGAGGCCGCCGGCATCGGCGTCGACATCGCCGTCGTGTCGGCGGGGCTGAGCCGCCGGGCGCAGCGGCTGGTCGTGATGGACGTGGACTCCACGCTCATCCAGGACGAGGTCATCGAGCTCTTCGCGGCGCACGCGGGCTGCGAGGCCGAGGTCGCCTCGGTGACCGAGCAGGCGATGCGCGGCGAGCTGGACTTCGAGCAGTCCCTGCACGCCCGGGTGTCGCTGCTGGCCGGGCTCGACGTGTCGGTGGTGGAGAAGGTGCGGGCCGAGGTCCGGCTGACCCCCGGCGCCCGCACCCTGATCCGGACGCTGAAGCGGCTCGGCTACCAGGTGGGCGTGGTCTCGGGCGGCTTCACCCAGGTCACGGACGACCTCAAGGAGCGCCTCGGCCTCGACTTCGCCTCCGCCAACACGCTGGAGGTCGTCGACGGCAAGCTCACCGGCCGGGTCGTGGGCGACGTCGTGGACCGGGCGGGCAAGGCCCGGCTGCTGCGCAGCTTCGCCGAGCAGGCGGGGGTGCCGCTGGCGCAGACGGTGGCGATCGGCGACGGTGCGAACGACCTGGACATGCTGAACACGGCGGGCCTGGGCGTCGCCTTCAACGCGAAGCCGGTCGTCCGCGAGGCCGCCCACACGGCGGTGAACGTGCCCTTCCTGGACACCGTGCTGTACCTGCTGGGGATCACCCGCGAGGAGGTCGAGGCCGCCGACGGCCTCGTGGACTGACCGCACGGGTCCCGCACGCGGGAGGCCGTACGGCGGGGGGCGCCGGTCCACGGGGTGGGCCGGCGCCCCTCGTGCGTCACGGTCAGTCGTTCGGCGTCCAGTACTCGGCGAGCCTGCCGACACCGTGCTCCAGGCTCTTCCAGGGGCCGGAGAACTCGACGACGGCGTAGGCGGCGGTCGGGAAGCCGTCCCGGGTCATGCGGGCGAGCGCGTCGCCCTCGGCGCTGCCGGAGAGCGCGTCCGCGGCACCGTGCATGCCGGGGTTGTGGCCGATGACCAGCAGATCGCGGACGTCGTCGGGGGTCTCGCCGAACAGGGCGATCAGCTCCCCGAGGGAGGCCTCGTACAGCCTCTCCTCGTAGACGGTCCTGGGGCGCTGAGCGAACTCGTGGACCGCGAGCTTCCAGGTCTCGCGGGTCCTGGTGGCGGTCGAGCACAGAGCCAGGTCGAAGACGGTCCCCGAGTCGGCCAGCCTGCGGCCGGCGACGGGGGCGTCCTTCCTGCCGCGTTCCGCCAGTGGCCGCTCGTGGTCGGACTCCTGCGACCATTCCGCCTTTGCGTGCCTGAGAAGGACGATCCTGCGAGGTGTATCGGCGCTCATACTTCTCAGCTTCGCATGAATCGCGCCTCCGGGCGCAGGGTGTTGACGTGCTCGTCCGCCGGGGCGGGACGGGGGCGCCGGGGCCGGTCAGGCGGGCAGCAGGCCCAGGATGTGGCCGAGCAGCCGCCCGATCGCGGGGTCGCCGTCCGCCGCCTGCGCCTGGCCGGGTTCCAGGATCAGCAGCAGGAGCGCGGCGAAGGCGAGGGCGGGCAGCGCGACGGCCCACCACGGCAGCCGCACCTCGACGGCGTCCGTGGCCGGGTGGTGGGTCCGGGTGCGTGTACGGGCCGCCATGTCCGCCTCCGTGGGTGCCGGGCTTTCTGTACCCAGAACCTACGGGCCGGGCGGCGGCGGTCCCATCCGGCGGCCCACCCACTCGACCCTGAACCTGGCCCCCTAGGGGACAGGGGGGCTGGCCCCACCCCCGGGGGTCAGGGGGAGGCGAGTGTGGCGATCACTCCGATGACCACGGAGATGAGAAGCATCGTCCCGAAGACGAGGAGGAGCTTCTTCTGGCCGTTCTGGGGATGCGGATCGAGCACTGGCATGGGCACAGTGTCGCATCTCAGCATTCGTCCTCGATCGTCCGGGCCCGCCCGGCGAGCACTCCGGCGACGGTCTGGGGCACGAGGAGGCCCGCCATGAGGGCGAGCGGGAGTCCCCAGCCGCCGCTGTGCTGGTAGAGCACCCCGACGAGGAGCGGGCCGGGGATCGAGAGCAGATAGCCGGTGGACTGCGCGAAGGCGGAGAGCCTGACCACCCCGGCGCCGGTCCGCGAGCGCATCCCGATCATGGTGAGGGCGAGGGGGAAGGCGCAGTTGGCGATGCCGAGCAGCAGGGCCCAGAGCCAGGCGCCGCCCGCGGGGGCCAGGTAGAGACCGGCGTATCCGGCGAGGCCGCAGGCGCTGAGGACGAGGACGATGGGGCCCTGGGTCCGCAGCCGGGAGGCGACCCGGGGGATGACGAAGGCGAGGGGCACGCCCATGGCCATGGTCACGGCGAGCAGCACGCCCGCGGTGCCCGCCGGGAGCCCCGCGTCGCGGAAGATCTGCGGCATCCAGCCCATGGTGATGTACGCGGCCGTGGCCTGGAGCCCGAAGAAGCAGGCGAGCGCCCAGGACGTGCGGCTGCGGGTGATCCGGAGCGCGGGGGGAGCCGGGGTCCCGGCGGCCTGCCGGAACGTGTCACCGCGGTCCTTCAGGAAGGGGAGCCAGGGCAGGACGGCGACCGCCGCCAGGGCCGCCCAGATGACCAGGCCGCTCCGCCAGCTGCCGCCCAGCGCGTTCGTGAGGGGCACGGTGAGGGCGGCCGCCAGCGCGGTGCCGAGGGCGAGGGCCATCGAGTAGAGGCCGGTCATGGTGCCGACCCGGTCGGGGAACCAGCGCTTGACGATCACGGGCATCAGGACGTTGCTGACCGCGATGCCCATCAGGGCGAGGGCGCTGGCGGCGAGGAATCCGGCGGTCCCGCCCACGAAGGGGCGCAGCAGCAGGCCGGCGGTGATCGCCATCATCCCGGCGCAGACCACCGCGCTGGGGCCGAAGCGGCGGGCCAGCCGGGGTGCCATGAAGCCGAACACGGCGAAGCAGAGCGGGGGCACGGAGGTCAGGACCCCGGCGACGCTGCCGCTCATGTGCAGTCCGTCCCGCACCTCTTCGAGGAGGGGTCCGAGGCTGGTGATGGCGGGCCGGAGGTTGAGCGCGGCGAGGACCAGGCCGATGACGACGATCCGCAGCACCCAGGGGGACGGTCCGGGCACGGCCTTCTCCGGCACCGGGGTGCCGGGGGCTGCGGGAGGGCTCAGGGTCGGGGTCTCGTCGTGGCGCATGGGGCCCATCATAGAATCATGGGATGATTGACTGTCCACTCCTGTCCTCCCCCTGGGACAATCGGAGTGACGTCCGACGGGCCCGCACCTCCCGGACCACCCCTTCCGGAACACGAGCAAGGAGCACCATGGCGCTGACGTCCACGCGGCGTTCGGCTCTCGCCGACCAGGTGATTGCCCAGCTGAGGAACCAGATCACCGCGGGTGAGTGGCCGGTCGGCTCGCGGATCCCCACCGAGCCCGAGCTGGTCGAGCAGCTCGGGGTCGCCCGCAACACGGTGCGCGAGGCGGTGCGCGCCCTGGCGCACAACGGGCTGCTGGACATCCGCCAGGGCTCCGGCACGTACGTCGTGGCCACCAGTGAGCTGGCCGGGGTGATGCACCGCCGGTTCGCGGACGCCGACCCGCGGCACGTCGCCGAGCTGCGCTCCACCCTGGAGTCCTCGGCCGCCCGGCTCGCGGCGCTGCGGCGCACGGACCGGGACCTCCGGCAGCTGGACACGCTGATGGCGCGGCGGGAGGAGGCGTGGGCCTCCGGGGACGCGGAGGCGTTCGTGGCGGCCGACGCCACCCTGCACCTCGCGGTGGTCGCCGCCTCGCACAACGACGTGCTCACCGAGCTCTACGCCGATCTGAACGGTCTGCTGCGCGACTACCTGCGCGACGACGTGGGCCCGGAGCTGCGGCCCGAGGCGCACATGGACCACGCGCGGCTCGTCGAGGCCATCCGGGCGGGCGACGCGGAGACGGCCGCCGCCGAGGCGGCCGCGCACGCGCTGAACTGCCTGCGGGAGCGGGTCTGAGCGGGACCGTCGTCCCCTAGGACGCCGAGTGGCTCACCCAGGCCGAGGCGACCTCTTTCCAGCAGCGGTCCTCGATCTTGACCGTCCGCCCCGGCTGGACCGCGACCGCGCCGCCGTCGGCGTCCACGTCCCACCAGCGCGCGCACTCGGTGTGGAGCTGCACGAGATCGGTCGTGGGGTACGGGTTGTGGCAGTAGGCGACGACCTCGGACCCCTCGACCGACGTACGGCATTCCGCGCCCGAGGGCTCCGGTACGGGTGCGAGGGGGGCGGCCGCTCCGCTGCCCGCCCGGCCGGCCGCGCTGACGGCCACCGGGGCCAGGAGTCCCGCGGCGACGGCCGCCGCCGCGATCAGGGCCCAGGTCCTGCGACGTGTGGAGCGCACGGCGATCTCCTCCCCGCAGCCTGAACAGAAGTCCGGTTCCACCACATTCTGCGGGGGAACGGCCATCTTTTCGACTCGGGCGCCGGGCGCGGGCCCACGGCCACGCACGACGGCCGCGCACCCGGGTGAGGGGTGCGCGGCCGTCGAAGGGCGTCCGGGTCAGGCGCCCATCATGTGCACGCCGCCGTCGACGTGGATGATCTCGCCCGTGGTCTTCGGGAAGAAGTCCGAGAGCAGCGCGACGACACCGCGGCCGGCCGGCTCCGGGTCGGCCATGTTCCACTCCAGCGGGGACCGGTGGTTCCAGACGTCGGCGAGCTCGCCGAAGCCCGGGATGGACTTGGCGGCCATGGAGCCGATCGGTCCGGCCGAGATGAGGTTGCAGCGGATGCTGTCCTTGCCCAGGTCGCGGGCGAGGTAGCGGGAGGTGGCCTCCAGCGCGGCCTTGGCCGGGCCCATCCAGTCGTACTGCGGCCAGGCGAACTGGGCGTCGAAGGTGAGGCCGACGATGGAGCCGCCGTCCGCCATCAGGGGCTTGCAGGCCATGGCGAGCGACTTCAGCGAGAACGCCGAGACGTGCATGGCGGTGGCCACCGACTCGAAGGGCGTGTTCAGGAAGTTGCCGCCGAGCGCGTCCTGCGGCGCGAAGCCGATGGAGTGCACGACTCCGTCCAGCGAGCCGAGCTCCTCCTTGACCAGGCCGGCGAGCCGGTCCAGGTGCTCGTCGCTGGTCACGTCGAGCTCGATGACCTTGGCGGGCTTCGGGAGCTTCCTGGCGATGCGCTCGGTCAGCGTCGGCCGGGGGAAGGCCGTCAGGATGACCTCGGCGCCCTGCTCCTGGGCCACCTTGGCGGTGTGGAAGGCGATGGACGACTCCATCAGCACACCCGTGATGAGGATGCGCTTGCCGTCGAGGATTCCGCTCATGGTGATCAGTGACCCATGCCCAATCCGCCGTCAACGGGGATGACGGCTCCAGTGATGTACGACGCGTCGTCCGACGCCAGGAAGCGCACCGCGGCGGCGATCTCGGCGGGCTGCGCGTAACGGCCGAGCGGCACCTGGGACACGATGCCCTTGCGCTGCTCGTCGGTGAGCACCTGGGTCATGTCGGTGTCGACGAACCCGGGTGCGACGACGTTGAACGTGATGTTCCGCGAGCCGAGCTCACGGGCCAGCGACCGCGCGAAGCCGACGAGGCCCGCCTTGGACGCGGCGTAGTTGGCCTGTCCGGCCGAGCCGAGGAGGCCGACGACGGAGGAGATGAGGACGACGCGGCCCTTCTTGGCGCGCAGCATCGCGCGGTTGGCCCGCTTGACGACGCGGAAGGTGCCGGTGAGGTTGGTGTCCAGGACGGACGTGAAGTCGTCCTCGGACATCCGCATCAGCAACTGGTCCTTGGTGATACCGGCGTTGGCGACCAGCACCTCCACGGGACCGTGCTTGTCCTCGATCTCCTTGTAGGCCTGCTCCACCTGCTCGGTGTCGGTGATGTCGCAGCGGACCGCGAGGACGCCCGCCTCGGTGAGCGCCTGCGGCGGCTCCCCCGAGCGGTAGGTGACGGCGACCTTGTCGCCGTTGTCGGCGAAGGCGCGGGCGATGGCGAGGCCGATGCCCCGGTTTCCTCCGGTGACGAGAACCGAGCGGCTCAACGGATCACCCTTTCCTTGGCGGTCTGGTACATCGAAAACCTATCGGTACCGGCGCTCATCCCGGGAATCGGCCTCTGACAGCGACGCCGGGCCGCGACTGTCGGATCCCTACAGAACGCTCCGGCGCGGGCCACGGCGGCGTAAAACCCGGGCACGGGGAGGCGGGGACCCCCCATGATTCACTGCGGAGACGTTTTCAGAGGTGGAGAAGGGGAGGCCCGCGTGGCCCACGAGGTAGATCAGTCGTTCCTGGCGCTGCCGCTCCGCGCCCTCGCCGACGCGGCGCTCGCCCGCGCCCGTGCGCTGGGCGCCGCGCACGCGGACTTCCGGTTCGAGCGGGTGCGCGGCGCCTCGTGGCGGCTGCGCGACGCCCGGCCCTCGGGTTCGTCGGACACCACCGACACCGGGTACGCGGTGCGGGTGGTGCACGGCGGGGCCTGGGGGTTCGCCTCCGGCGTGGACCTGACGATGGACGCGGCGGCGAAGGTGGCCTCGCGGGCCGTCGCCATGGCCAAGCTGTCCGCGAAGGTGATCGCCGCAGCCGGTTCCGACGAGCGGGTCGAGCTGGCGGACGAGCCGGTGCACGGGGAGCGGACCTGGGTGTCCGCGTACGACGTCGACCCGTTCTCCGTACCGGACGAGGAGAAGGCGGGGCTGCTCGCCGAGTGGAGCGCGCGGCTGCTGGCGGCCGACGGGGTCGCGCACGTGGACGCCTCGCTGATGACGGTCCACGAGAACAAGTTCTACGCGGACACCGCCGGCACCGTCACCACCCAGCAGCGCGTGCGGGTGCATCCGCAGCTGACCGCCGTGGCCGTGGACTCCGCGACCGGCGAGTTCGACTCGATGCGCACCATCGCCCCGCCGGTGGGCCGGGGCTGGGAGTACCTCACGGGCACCGGCTGGGACTGGGACCAGGAGCTGGAGCGCATCCCGGGGCTGCTGGCCGAGAAGATGCGGGCGCCGAGCGTCGAGGCGGGGACGTACGACCTGGTGGTCGACCCGTCCAACCTCTGGCTGACCATCCACGAGTCGATCGGGCACGCCACCGAGCTGGACCGGGCGCTGGGCTACGAGGCGGCGTACGCGGGCACCTCGTTCGCCACGTTCGACCAGCTCGGGAAGCTGGCGTACGGCTCCCCCGTGATGAACGTGACCGGTGACCGCACCGCCGAGCACGGGCTCGCGACGGTCGGGTACGACGACGAGGGCGTCGAGGCGCAGTCCTGGGACCTGGTCAGGGACGGGACGCTGGTGGGCTACCAGACGGACCGGCGGATCGCGAAGCTGACGGGTCTGGGCCGGTCCAACGGGTGCGCGTACGCCGACTCCCCGGAGCACGTCCCGGTGCAGCGCATGGCGAACGTGTCGCTGCGGCCGGACCCGGGCGGGCTCTCCACGGAGGACCTGATCGGCGGGGTGGAGCGCGGGATCTACGTGGTCGGCGACCGGTCCTGGTCGATCGACATGCAGCGCTACAACTTCCAGTTCACCGGGCAGCGGTTCTTCCGGATCGAGAACGGCAGGCTGGCGGGCCAGCTGCGGGACGTGGCCTACCAGGCGACGACGACGGACTTCTGGGGCTCCATGGAGAAGGTGGGCGGCCCCCAGACCTACGTCCTGGGCGGCGCGTTCAACTGCGGCAAGGCCCAGCCGGGCCAGGTCGCGGCCGTCTCGCACGGCTGCCCCTCGGCCCTCTTCCGAGGCGTGAACATCCTCAACACGACGCAGGAGGGCGGGCGATGAGCCGCGTCAGCAAGCCGTACGAGATCGTCGAGCGCGCACTGGAGCTGTCCACCGCCGACGGCTGCGTGGTCATCGCGGACGAGAGCTCCTCCGCCAACCTGCGCTGGGCCGGCAACGCGCTCACCACGAACGGGGTGACGCGCGGCCGGACCCTGACGGTGATCGCCACGGTGGACGGCGCGCGGGGAACGGCGTCCGGCGTGGTGTCGCGCTCCGCGGTCACCACCGCCGACCTGGAGCCCCTCGTGCGGGCCGCCGAGGCGGCCGCGCGCGGTGCGGGACCGGCCGAGGACGCGCAGCCGCTGGTCTCCGGCGTCCCGGTCTCCGCCGACTTCACGGAGCCGCCGGCCGAGACCGGGTCCGACGTCTTCGCCGCCTTCGCCCCGGCGCTCGGCGACTCCTTCGCGCGGGCGCGCGCGGGCGGCCGGGAGCTGTACGGCTTCGCGCACCACCAGATGAACTCGACGTACCTGGGTACGTCGACGGGTCTGCGGCTGCGCCACGACCAGCCGAACGGGACGCTGGAGCTGAACGCCAAGTCCCCGGACCGGACCCGTTCGGCCTGGGCGGGCCGGGCGACCCGGGACTTCGAGGACGTCGACCCGGCGGCCCTGGACGCGGAGCTGGCGCAGCGCCTGGGCTGGGCCGAGCGCAGGATCGAGCTGCCCGCCGGGCGCTACCAGACGCTCCTGCCGCCGACCGCCGTGGCGGACCTGCTGATCTACCAGTACTGGTCGGCGGGCGCCCGGGACGCGGCGGAGGGCCGTACGGTCTTCTCCCGGCCGGGCGGCGGCACACGGATCGGCGAAAAGCTGTCCGGGCTGCCGCTCACCCTGCGCAGCGACCCGCACGCCCCGGGGCTGGAGTCGGCGCCGTTCGTGATCGCGCACTCCTCGGGGGACGGTTCCTCGGTCTTCGACAACGGGCTGCCACTGGCTCCGACCGACTGGATCAGGGACGGCAGGCTGGAGCGGCTGACGACGACCCGGCACTCCGCCGGGCTGACGGACCTGCCGGTCGCCCCCTCGATGGACAACCTGGTGCTGGACGGGGGCGGTGAGCGCTCCCTGGACGAGATGGTGGCCGCGACGACCGGCCGCGCCCTGCTGCTGACGTGCCTCTGGTACATCCGCGAGGTGGATCCGGCCACCCTGCTGCTGACGGGTCTGACCCGGGACGGGGTCTACCTGGTGGAGGACGGCGAGGTCGTCGGCGAGGTGAACAACTTCCGGTTCAACGAGTCGCCGGTCGGGCTGCTGTCCCGGGCGACGGAGGCGGGCCGGACGGAGAAGACGCTGCCGCGCGAGTGGGGCGACTACTTCACCCGGGCCGCGATGCCCGCGCTGCGCGTCCCCGACTTCCACATGAGCTCGGTCAGCCGGGGCGTGTGACGCCCATAGACTGACCGGACGACCGATCGGAACCAGCCGGACCCCAGAGGAGAGAAACGACCGTGACGGACATCGTCGACGAGCTGAAGTGGCGCGGGCTGTTCGCCCAGTCCACCGACGAGGACGCATTGCGCAAGGCTCTCGCGGACGGCCCGGTCACCTTCTATTGCGGCTTCGACCCGACCGCGGCGAGTCTGCACGTGGGCCATCTCGTGCAGGTGCTCACCATGCGCCGGCTCCAGCTCGCCGGGCTCCGGCCGCTCGCCCTGGTCGGCGGGGCCACCGGCCAGATCGGTGACCCGCGGCCGACCGCGGAGCGCACCCTGAACGACCCGGAGACCATCGCCGCGTGGGTCCAGCGGCTGCGCGGGCAGATCGAGCCCTTCCTCACCTTCGAGGGTCCGAACGCGGCGACGATGGTGAACAACCTGGACTGGACCGCGGGCCTGTCCGCGATCGAGTTCCTCCGGGACATCGGCAAGCACTTCCGGGTCAACAAGATGCTCACCAAGGACTCGGTGGCCCGCCGCCTGGAGTCGCAGGAGGGCATCAGCTACACGGAGTTCAGCTACCAGCTCCTCCAGGGCATGGACTACCTGGAGCTGTACCGCCGCTACGGCTGCACCCTCCAGCAGGGCGGCAGCGACCAGTGGGGCAACCTCACGGCGGGCATCGACCTGATCCACCGCCTGGAGCCGGGCGCCGCGGTGCACGCGCTGGCGACGCCGCTCATGGTGAAGGCCGACGGCACGAAGTTCGGCAAGTCCGAGAGCGGCGCCGTCTGGCTCGACCCGGAGATGACCACGCCGTACGCCTTCTACCAGTTCTGGCTGAACGTGGACGACCGGGACATCTCGACGTACATGCGCATCCTGAGCTTCCGGAGCCGTGAGGAGCTCGAGGAGCTGGAGAAGCTCACCGAGGAACGTCCTCAGGCGCGTTCGGCGCAGCGCTCGCTGGCCGAGGAGCTGACGACGCTGGTGCACGGCGGCGCGCAGTGCGCGGCGGTCATCGCGGCGTCGAAGGCGCTGTTCGGCCAGGGTGAGCTCGGGGAGCTGGACGAGGCGACGCTGAGCGCCGCGCTGTCCGAGGTGCCGCACGCCCGGGTCGCCGAGCTGGGCCCGGTGGTGGACCTCCTGGTCGAGGTCGGGCTGTCGGCGAGCAAGTCGGCCGCCCGCCGCACGGTCAAGGAGGGCGGGGCCTACGTGAACAACGCGAAGGTCACGGACGGCGAGAGCGCGCCCGCCGCCGAGGAGCTGCTGCACGGGCGCTGGCTGGTCCTGCGCCGGGGCAAGAAGAACCTGGCCGCCGTCGAGGTCACGGCCGGCTGACCCCCGGGAGCACGGCACCGCGGCCGGTCACGCGTGACGCGTGGCCGGCCGCGGTGCTGTGCCGTGGGCCGGTCAGTCCTTCCGGCTCCTGTTCCTGTTGCCCCTGATGGACTGCCAGAGCATGTCGCCGACGCCGACGACGGCCACGGCACCGAGCAGCTGCAGCAGATGGCGGATCCAGTCGATCCCCTTGGTGTCGTTGACACCGATCCAGGTGGCGACGGCGTTACCGAGGATGCTGCCGAGGATGCCGAACACCACCGTCAGCCAGAGGGGGATGTTCTGCTTCCCCGGCAGGATCGCCCGGGCGAGCACACCCAGCACGAGCCCTACGATGATTGCCCACAACCAGCCCATATCGCCTCCTCGTGCGGCGCGGAGTGCGCACGTCCGCCCAGTGTCGGCTCGCCGGACGTACGCCGCATGCCGGACACGTCCGTACGGGGAGAGGCGGTTCGCCACCACGCGGCCCGGACCCGCCCCGGTCTCGGATACCGCGCCCGCCGGGCGTACCGTGGGAGCGGCGTCGTCCGGGGAAGTCCGGCACGGAGATCTGGTGGTGGAATCACGATGCGGAAGCAGAGCGGCACGGAGGTCTTCCGGATCACGGGGGCCCGGCAGGGTCTCGCGGACGATGTGCGCGGCAGACAGCGGCGTTACATCATCTCGATGTCCGTGCGCACGGTCTCCGTGGTGCTGGCCGCGACGCTGTGGAACGTCGAGAGGCACGTGGCGGTGGTGGCGCTCGCGCTGGGCGTTCTGCTCCCCTACGTCTCGGTCGTCATCGCCAACGCCGGTCGTGAGAACGCCCCTTCGCTTCCCTCGACCTTCGTTCCCGCGCCGGCGCGGACCGCTCTCGGCACCGCCCCCGCCGCGGGCCCGGCGGAGCCGGCCGGGGAGCCGGGGCCGTCCGGCCGCGCCGCCGGCGGGCCCGCCCCGGGCTGAGCGGGAGCGCTCAGGAAAGCTCGCCCCAATCATGACGTTCCGGTGCACCGGACCCCGGCGCCCGTGCCATACTTCGTGAGCGCTCCGCATCCCCCGTCGGAGCGACGGACCGACGCCGGGCAGCTCCCCCCGTGGCTGCCCGGCGTCGCCATTCTCCGGCGGGGGTGCGTCCGCGGGTCGGCGGGCGGCAGCGTCTAGGGTTGAGGCCGTGAACCTCCCCGACACCCCAGCCTCGAGCGCCACCGGCGCACCGGTCTGTTCCGCCAAGGGCTGCCGCGCCGACGCCGTGTGGGTCCTCGCCTGGAACAACCCCAAGCTGCACACCCCCGAGCGCCGCAAGACCTGGCTGGCCTGCGACGAGCACCGGGAGCACCTCTCCTCGTTCCTCGGCGTGCGCGGCTTCCTCAAGGACGTCGTGCCGCTGGCGGAGTGGGAGTCCTCAGCCGCCGATCGCTGACATCGGGCGGTCGGGCTGGAGGAAGGAGGGGTCGTCGAGTCCGGAGCCGGCCTTCTTGCCCCACATCGCGAGCTTCCAGATCCTGGCGATCTCCTCGTCCGGCGCGCCGGAGCGCAGGGCGCCGCGCAGGTCGGTCTCCTCGCGGGCGAAGAGGCAGGTGCGGACCTGGCCGTCGGCGGTGAGCCGGGTGCGGTCGCAGGCGGCGCAGAAGGGCCTGGTCACGGAGGCGATGACGCCGACGCGGTGCGGGCCGCCGTCCACGGTCCAGCGTTCCGCGGGGGCGGATCCGCGCTCCTCGTCCCCTTCGGGGGTGAGGGTGAAGCGCGTGCGGAGCGAGGCGAGGATGTCACTGGCCGTGATCATGCCGTCGCGCTTCCAGCCGTGCTGGGCGTCGAGCGGCATCTGCTCGATGAAGCGCAGCTCGTAGGCGTTCTCGACGGCCCAGGCGAGCAGCTCGGGGGCCTCGTCGCCGTTGAGGCCGGGCATGAGGACGGAGTTGACCTTGACCGGGGTGAGTCCGGCGTCGCGGGCCGCCCGGAGTCCCTCCAGCACGTCCGCGTGCCGGTCGCGTCGGGTGAGTGTCCTGAACACGTCGGGGCGCAGGGTGTCCAGGGAGACGTTGACCCGGTCCAGGCCCGCGGCCTTCAGGGCGGCGGCGGTGCGGCCGAGCCCGATGCCGTTGGTCGTGAGGGACATCCTGGGGCGGGGTTCCAGGGCGGCGCACCGCTGGACGACGGAGACGAGGCCGGGGCGCAGCAGCGGCTCGCCGCCGGTGAAGCGGACCTCGGTGACGCCGAGGCCGGTGACGGCGATCCCGACGAGGCGGACGATCTCGTCGTCGGTGAGGAGGTCCGGCTTGGAGAGCCACCGCAGGCCCTCCTCGGGCATGCAGTAGGTGCAGCGGAGATTGCACTTGTCGGTCAGTGAGACACGCAGGTCGGTGGCGACCCGGCCGTAGGTGTCGATGAGCACTGTGGGCCCCCTCCCCCGGTGAGCGGTTTCGGTTGACTCCTCCGAGACTACGCGAGGCCGGTGGTGTGGAGGGGGCCCGGTTGACACGAGGTGCGACGGGGCCCCGTCGTAGGTCTCTACGACGGGGCCCCGTGGCGCGGTGCGTGCGGAGGCCGGGTTCAGTGGGCTCCGGTGCCGGTGAGGGACTTGACCTCGAGTTCGGCGTACTTGCCCTTGTCGGGCTCCTCCTTGGAGAGGACCGAGCCGACCCAGCCGAGCAGGAAGCCCAGCGGGATGGAGATGAGGCCGGGGTTCTCCAGGGGGAACCAGGCGAAGTCCACGTCCGGGAACATCGAGCTGGCCTTCCCGGAGACGACCGGGGAGAAGAGCACCAGGATGACGGACGAGGCGAGACCGCCGTAGATCGACCAGAGGGCGCCCTGGGTGGTGAAGCGCTTCCAGAAGAGGCTGTAGAGGATGGTCGGCAGGTTGGCCGAGGCGGCGACGGCGAAGGCGAGGGCCACGAGTCCGGCGACGTTCAGGTCGCGGGCCATCGCGCCGAGGGCGATGGAGACGACGCCGATCGCGACGGTGGCCCAGCGGGCCGCGCTCATCTCCTCCTTCTCGGTGGCCTTCCCCTTGCGGATGACGTTGGCGTAGATGTCGTGGGCGAAGGAGGACGAGGACGCGAGGGTCAGGCCCGCGACGACGGCGAGGATGGTGGCGAAGGCGACGGCGGAGATGACGGCGAGCATGACGGCGCCCCCGGTCGTGCCGACCCCGCCGAGGTACTCGGCGAGCTGGGGTGCCGCCGCGTTGCCTGCCGGGTTCTTCGCCTTGATCTCCTCGGGCCCGATCAGCGCTGCCGCGCCGAAGCCGAGGGCGATCGTCATCAGGTAGAAGGCGCCGATGATGCCGATGGCCCAGTTGACGGACTTGCGGGCGGCCTTGGCGGTCGGGACGGTGTAGAAGCGGATCAGGATGTGCGGGAGTCCCGCGGTGCCGAGCACGAGCGCGATGCCGAGCGAGATGAAGTCCAGCTTCGACACGTCGGTGGCGCCGTACTTCAGGCCGGGCTCCAGGAACGCCGAGCCGTGGCCGCTCTTCTCCGCGGCGGTGCCGAGCAGGTCGGAGATGTTGAAGTCGAACTTCCACAGCACCATCAGGGTCATCAGCAGGGCGCCCGCGATGAGCAGCACCGCCTTGACCATCTGTACCCAGGTAGTGCCCTTCATGCCCCCGATGGTGACGTAGACGATCATCAGCACGCCGACCAGCGCCACGATGAGGATCTTGCCGGCGTCGCTGGTGATGCCGAGCAGCAGCGAGACGAGGACGCCCGCGCCCGCCATCTGGGCCAGCAGGTAGAAGATCGAGACGACGATCGTGGAGACGCCGGCGGCGGTACGCACCGGCCTCTGGCGCATCCGGTAGGCGAGGACGTCGCCCATGGTGTAGCGGCCCGAGTTGCGCAGGGGTTCGGCGACGAGCAGCAGGGCGACGAGCCAGGCGACGAGGAAGCCGATGGAGTAGAGGAAGCCGTCGTAGCCGAAGAGCGCGATGGCTCCGGCGATGCCGAGGAAGGACGCGGCCGACATGTAGTCGCCGGAGACGGCGAGGCCGTTCTGGAAGGCGGTGAACTGCCGCCCGCCCGCGTAGAAGTCCGACGCGCTCTTGGTCTGCCGGCCGGCCCAGACGGTGATGCCCAGGGTCGCGGCGACGAAGACCGCGAAGAGGGTGATGATCAGCGGCCGGTGTTCGGCGGTCGACGACGACGCGGCGAGCTGGATCACGGCGTGCGGTGCGTGGGCGGCGCTCATGCGTCGGCCTCCAGACGGGACTTGATGGCCGCCGCCTGCGGGTCGAGCTTGCTCGTGGCGTGGCGCGAGTAGAACCAGGCGATCAGGAACGTGGTGGCGAACTGGGCGAGGCCGAACACGAAGGCGACGTTGAAGTTCGCGAAGACAATCTTGCTCATGAAGTCGTCGGCATAGCTGGACAGCAGCACGTACAGCAGGTACCAGGCGATGAATCCGACGGTCAGCGGAAAGGCGAAGGACCGGTGCGAGCGTCGCAGCTCGGCGAACTCCGCGCTGTTCTGCGCCTCGAGGAACGCCTCGGTCGTGGGCTGGACGGGACTGCCGTCCTCAGGGCTCTGGGGCGGCGGTGCTTCGGTGGCCACGGATTCTCCTCGCGACGCGGGTGCGGTGGTCGGGGCGTTGGATTTCACGGGAGTCCTCTGCGTTGCTGAGTGGCGGGCACTGGTCGCACGACTCCCTGTGCAACGGCACGGAGAGCGCGGCGAAGCGGTTCACCGCAGATTCGGTCTTCTCGGACCGGCTCCGGGCACGCGCCCCCCACAGGTCACACCTCGAACTCACTTGCCCGTATTCATTGCTGTGCCGGGAAGATCAGCGATAACTTCACAGGTCATGTACCGGACCGGACACGCCTGTGTCCGGTTCCACCGGCACGGATGATGTGGAGAACCCATGGCTCATCTGGCATCCAGACGGACTCGCGTACTCACGCTGCCCGTCGGACTCGCGCTCACGGCCTCGCTCGGCTTCCTTCCGACGGGGGCGGCGTCCGCGGCCCCCGCGGACGCGCCGACGGCGGCGGTCAGGACGGACGGCCCGAAGCTGTCGTACGTCGTGAACACGAGGGCGGGTCACGGCACGGTCACGCAGGTGCGGAAGGCGATATCCGCGGCCGGCGGAACCGTCGTGACGTCGTACGACAAGATAGGCGTCATCGTCGTCCACTCGCAGAACCCGGACTTCGGCGCGACGATCCGCAAGGCCAAGGGCGTGCAGTCCGCGGGCGCGACCCGCACCAGTCCGATCGTGCCGCAGGCGACGAAGGACATCGGGGTCGAGCAGCCCCTCACCGCCGCGCAGGCGCGGGCGGCGTCGGCGGACGCGGTGGCGGGGCAGGACCCGCTGGAGCCCCTGCAGTGGGACCTTCCGGCCATCAAGGCGGACCAGGCGCACAAGAAGTCGCTCGGCAGCAGCAAGGTCACGGTCGCCGTCATCGACACGGGCGTGGACGACACGCACCCGGACCTGGCCCCGAACTTCGACCGCAAGGCCTCGGTGAACTGCGTGTCCGGCGCCCCGGACACCACGGACGGCGCCTGGCGGCCCGCCGCGGGTGAGAGCGACCACGGCACGCACGTCGCCGGCACGATAGCCGCGGCGAAGAACGGCATCGGTGTCACCGGTGTCGCGCCCGGCGTGAAGGTCTCCGGCATCAAGGTGTCCACCCCGGCCGGCTTCTTCTACACCGAGGCCGTCGTCTGCGGCTTCGTCTGGGCCGCCGAGCACGGCGTCGACGTGACGAACAGCAGCTACTACACCGACCCGTGGCTGTTCAACTGCAAGAACGACCCGGACCAGGGCGCCCTGGTCGAGGCGGTCACCCGTGCCAGCCGCTACGCGGAGGGCAAGGGCGTCGTGAACGTCGCCGCGGCCGGCAACTCCGACCACGACCTGGCCCTCGACGCCATCGAGGACACGACGAGCCCCAACGACAGCACCACGGTCACCCGCACGGTCGACCCGAAGGCCTGCCCCGACATCCCGACCATGCTGCCGGGCGTCGTGACGGTCTCCGCGACCGGTGCGAAGAACCTCAAGGCCTCCTACTCGAACTACGGCCTCGGGGTCATCGACGTCGCCGCCCCGGGCGGTGACTCCACGCGCTACCAGGCGCCGGACGCGCCCGCGGACAACGGTCTGATCCTCTCGACGCTGCCCGGTGGCCGCTACGGCTACAAGGCCGGTACGTCGATGGCGTCCCCGCACGTCGCGGGTGTCGCGGCCCTGATCAAGTCGACCCACCCGCACGCCTCGGCGGCAGCGGTGAAGGCGCTGCTGGTGCTGCAGGCCGACGCCACCGCGTGCGGCGCGCCGTACGACATCGACGGTGACGGCACCGTCGACGCGGTCTGCGAGGGCGGCAAGCACTACAACGGCTTCTACGGAGCCGGTGTCGTGGACGCGCTGGACGCGGTCCGCAAGTAGGGCACGGACACGGACGCATGGGGAGGGGCCGGGGACAGCTGTCCCCGGCCCCTCCCGCGTCCTGCGCGCCCGCCGGCTACGGCTTGATGAGGACCTTGAGCGCCGTACGCTCGTCCATCGCCTTGTAGCCGCCCGGCACCCCGTCCAGCCCGACCGACAGGTCGAAGACCGGCGACGGGTCGATGGTGCCGTCCAGCACGTCGGGGAGCAGCTCCGGGATGTACGTGCGTACGGGGGCGACGCCGCCCCGCAGGGCGATGTTGCGGTCGAACATCACACCGAGGTCGAGCCCGGTGCCGCTGCCGTGCGGGACGCCGACGTATCCGATGAAGCCGCCGTCGCGGACGACGCCGATGGCGGTACGCATCGACTGTTCGGTGCCGACCGCCTCGATCACCCCGTGGGTGCCTTCGCCCCGCGTGAGCTCCCGTACGGCCTCGAGGGCCGCGTCGCCGCGCTCGGCGACGACGTCCGTGGCGCCGAACGCGCGGGCGATGTCGGTCCGCGCCCGGTGGCGGCCCAGCGCGATGATCCGCTCGGCGCCGAGCCGCTTGGCGGCCATGACGCCGCAGAGGCCGACGGCGCCGTCACCGACGACCGCGACGGTGCTGCCGGGCTTCACACCGGCGCCGAGCGCCGCGTGGTGTCCGGTGCCCAGGACGTCGGAGAGCGCCAGGAGCGCGGTGAGCAGCCGGTCGTCGGACGCGGCGGCGGCCGGGAGCCGGACGAGGGTGCCGTCGGCGAAGGGGACGCGGACGGCCTCGCCCTGGCCGCCGTCGGAGCCCACCGATCCCCAGAACCCGCCCTGGGGGCAGGAGGTCGTGAGCCCTTCGGCGCAGTAGGTGCAGGTGCCGTCGGACCAGACGAACGGGGCCACGACGAGGTCGCCGACGGCGAATCCGTTGACCCCGGGGCCCGCCTCCTCGACGACGCCGAGGAACTCGTGGCCGATGCGCTGGCCGGGCCGCCGGGCGGATTCGCCGCGGTAGGCCCACAGGTCGCTGCCGCAGATGCAGGCCCGCAGGACCCGCAGGACCACGTCGGTGGGCTGCTGGACCGTGGCGTCGGGCACCTCCTCCACACGGATGTCGTGGGGGGCGTGGATCACAGTGGCGCGCATGCGTGGGGGTCCTCGCTGGTCTCAGATTCTGATACGCCTCTCACGGTACGCCCCGGGGGCGGCGCCGGTGGAATCCGTCGGACCGTCGAGCGCCCCCCTGGTGAGCAGGTACTGCGCCGCGAGGTAGGTCAGCATGATCAAGAAGCTGTGGGCCGGCAGCTGGGGCAGGTCCGCGATGCCGGTCGCGATGAGCGCGTCGGAGAAGAGGAAGAGCGCGCCGCCGAGCGCGGCGGGGCGGCCGAGGACGCCCGCGCGCCAGGCCATGGCCGTGAGCAGCAGGCTGTACCCGGTCAGCGGGACGCGCAGTCCGTCCGGCAGCCCCGGCCACAGCACCGCGACGAAGGCCACGAGCACGACGGCGTAGACGGCCCCGGAGACCGGCCGGACCGAGGCGCGGCCGAAGAGCACCAGGTAGCAGACGTGGCCCGCTGCGAAGAAGCCCATCCCGGCGAGGAACGCGGGCTCGGCGTCGGGCATCAGCAGCACGTCCCCCGCCCAGCCGCACAGCAGCGCGGCGATCAGCGGCCACGGGCCCCGGCGGGCCGCGGCGTGGGCGGCGAGCAGGGGCATCAGCAGCGGCTTGGTGGCCACGTGCAGGGCGTCCTGCCCGGCGAGGAGCCCCGCCAGATGGACGGCGGACACGGCCAGGAAGGCGAGGAGCAGCGGTCGCACGAGCCGGGGCGCACCGGCGCGGGGCGTCATCCGGTGCGCTCGGTGGCGGCGTGCGGCCGGGCGGGGGCGACGGGCGCGGGGGCGGAGGGCACCGCGGCCCCGGCGGGGCGCGCCGGCTGCCAGCCCGGTCCGCGGAAGACCCGGCCCGCCCGCTCGCTCCAGGTGGCGGCCGACCGTACGTCGCGGGCGATGGCGGCGTACTCGTGGGTGGCGACGCGGAACGGGTTGTGGGTACTGATGTTCTTGGTGAGCCCGAAGACGGGACGCTCGGTCTCCGGGGCGAACGAGCCGAAGAGCCGGTCCCAGAGGATGAGGATCCCGCCGAAGTTCCGGTCCAGGTATCCGCCCTGGGAGGCGTGGTGCACCCGGTGGTGGGAGGGGGTGTTGAGGACGTACTCGAAGGGCCGGGGCAGCGTGCCGATCCGTTCCGTGTGCACCCAGAACTGGTAGACGAGGTTCGCCGAGGAGCAGAAGGCGAGTGCGGCCGGGTGGACGCCCAGGGCGATGAGCGGCAGGTAGAACGGCCAGGAGGTGAGCGAGGTCCAGGGCTGGCGCAGGGCGGTGGTGAGGTTGAACTTCCGGCTGGAGTGGTGGACGACGTGGCAGGCCCAGAGGATCCGGACGACGTGGTGGCCCCGGTGGGACCAGTAGTAGAAGAAGTCCTGGGCGAGCAGCATCAGCAGGACCGTCCACCACAGCACGGGGACGCGCAGCGGGGTCAGTTCGTACAGGGCGGCGTAGATCGCCACGACGGGTATCTTCCACAGCAGGTCGAAGACCAGGCTGCCCAGCCCCATGGTGACGCTGGTGGCGGCGTCCCTGGCGTCGTACCCGGCGGCGTCGTCGTCCGGATGCAGGCGGTACGACACCATTTCGAGGACGGTGAGCAGGACGAAGGCCGGGATCGACCACAGCACGACATCGGGCAGGTTCGGCTCCATGCGAGCACCGTAGAGCCGTCCGGGGGGCCGGGCATAGACGTTGTTACCGACAAGTATGTGAGACACGGCGTCATGAGCGCTCGGCGGGTTCAGCCCGTGGCCCCGTCGCGGGCTCTCCGGCGGGCGCGTGGCCCGGGGGGAGGAACACACCTGCCGGGTAGGGAAGTTGCGCCGGCACGGCCATCAGGTCGTTGCCGGCCTCCGGGTCCTGACCGCTTCCGTGGAGCGGGCTCCGGGAAGGCACCGCGTCCCCCGTGGCCGGCCGCCCCAGGGGTGGAGCCCCGGCATCCTCGTCGGGCCCGGTGACGGCCGGCACCGGGCTCCGCCCGCCGGGCGGATCGTGCGCGCGGCGCGTGGCCCCGTCCTCACACCCCCGCCGCGCCCAGCAGCGTCCCCGCCCCGTACGTCACCGCCATGGCGACCGCTCCCCCGGCCATGTTCCGCAGCACGGCGGGCCGGGCCGCCGCCTCGCCCAGGCGGGCGCTCCACCAGCCCGTGAGCGCCAGCGCCGCGAGCACGGACACGACGGTGACGGGCAGCCGTACGGAGGTCGGTGGCAGCACGATCGCCAGGAGGGGCAGCAGCGCGCCCACCGTGAACGCCAGGAAGCTCGCGCCCGCCGCGTGCCAGGGGTTGGTCAGCTCGTCCGGGTCGATGCCCAGCTCGACCTCGGCGTGGGCGCGCAGCGCGTCGCGCCGTGTGAGCTGGACGGCGGCCTCCCGGGCCAGCCGGTTGCTCAGCCCCTTCTCCTCCAGCAGGCCGGTCAGCTCGGCGAGCTCGGCCTCCGGGGTCTCCTCCAGTTCCCGTCTCTCCATCGCCAGCGCGGCCTTCTCCGAGTCACGCTGGGTGGACACCGAGACGTACTCGCCGGCCGCCATCGACATGGATCCCGCGAGCAGCCCGGCCAGTCCCGCGGTCAGCAGGGTGGAGCGGTCGCCCGTGGCCCCGGCCACGCCGACGACGATGCCGGCGGTGGAGACCACCCCGTCGTTGGCGCCGAGCACCGCCGCCCGGAGCCAGTTGAGCCGGGTGCCGAGCCCGCCCCCGTGGGGTTCGTCGTGTGTCTGCGCCTGTGTGTCCGTCACCCCGCGAGCGTCTCACCACGCCCTCCCCCGGCGCGTCCGCGACCCGCGCCGGAGGCCCCCGGGTCAACTGCGCGGCGCCCTGTCCGCGTTCACGGCCGAGGTGCCCGGATGGGCCGCTGTCGGTGCGGGCCCGTATTCTCTGTGACCATGCTCGACGACCGTCAGACCGCAGCGCCGTGGCCGGCCGCGTATCCCCAGGGGTACGCGGTCGTCGACGTGGAGACCACCGGACTCGCCCGCGACGACCGGATAATCTCCGCTGCCGTGTACCGCCTGGACGCGAGAGGTGACGTCGAGGACCACTGGTACACGCTGGTGAACCCGGAGCGGGATCCGGGCCCCGTCTGGATCCACGGGCTGACCAGCGACGTCCTGGAGGGCGCACCGCTCTTCCCGGAGGTCGCCGCGCAGTTGTCGGAGCGGCTCGCCGGGCGGGTGCTCGTGGCCCACAACGCGGCGTTCGACTGGTCGATGATCGCCCGGGAGTACGCCCGTGCGGCGGTCACGGTGCCCGTCGAGCAGCGGCTGTGCACCATCGCGCTCGCCAAGGAGCTGCGGCTCCCCCTGCCCAACCACAAGCTGGAGTCGCTCGCCGCGCACTTCGGCGTGGTGCAGCGGCACGCGCACCACGCGCTGGACGACGCGCGGGTGCTGGCGGAGGCCTTCCGGCCGAGTCTGCACGCGGCGGCCAGGGACGGGGTGCGGCTGCCGCTGCTGGAGTGCCGTCCCCTGACGGAATGGCACGACTCCCCGGTCACCCCGCGCACCGGTTACCGGCCGTCGCAGGGGCAGGGCAGCTGGCGCGCCTCGCGCAAGCGTCCCGCGTGCCCGTATCCGAACCCCGGACGCTACGAGTCGGACAAACCGCTCATGCAGGGCATGCGGGTGGCCTTCTCCGGTGACACCTCGGTCGACCGGGAGCTCCTGGAGGACCGCGCCGTGGAGGCCGGCCTGCACGTGGCGACCAGCGTGTCCCGGCTGACGAGCCTGCTCGTCACCAACGACCCGGACTCGGCGACGTCCAAGACGGTCAAGGCGAAGTCGTTCGGCACCCCGGTCCTGGACGAGAGTGCCTTCACCCACCTGCTGAGGGACGTGGCGCCCGCCGGCACGGTCGCCGTGCCGAAGCCGTCACCGTCATCGGAGTGAACCGGGGGCGACTCGCCCCGCACCGGCTCGCCCGCCGCCGCCGGGCGTCCCACCCTGTGGCGCATGGCACGTTGTGAGGTTTGCGGAAACGACTACGGGATGTCCTTCGAGGTGCACGCGCAGGGCGCGGTGCACGTCTTCGACTGCTTCTCCTGCGCCATCCACCGCATGGCGCCCATCTGTGAGCACTGCCGCGTCCAGGTCATCGGCCAGGGCGTCGAGGTGGACGGCCACTGGTACTGCGGCGGCCACTGCGCCCGCGCCGAGGGAAGGGCGGGCATCGTGGACAAAGTGTGACGGCCCGTCCCGTCCGCACGGGGGACCCTCCGTGCCGCACCCCATGACCCCGGTTGTACGGTCATGGGGTGTACCGCTTCCTGTTGACCCGGCAGTGGGTGATTCTCACCCTCCTCGTCCTCGTCATGATCCCCACCATGGTGGAGCTGGGTTTCTGGCAGCTGCACCGGCATGAACACCGGGTCGAGCAGAACGCGCTGATCACGCGGAACCTCGAATCGGCCCCGGTCCCCGTCACCCGCCTCACCTCCCCCGCGCACACCGTCCCGCGCTCCGACTACTGGCGTGCGGTGACGGCCACCGGGACGTTCGACACCGAGCACGAGGTGGTCGTGCGCCGCCGCACCTCGCAGGACGAGCGCATCGGCGTACTGGTCCTGACCCCGCTGGACCTCAAGGGCGGGGGCACCGTCCTGGTCAACCGCGGCTGGGTACCGGCCGCCGACGACCAGCAGGCCTTCCCCGAGGTCCCCGCGCCGCCGCGCGGCGAGGTCACCGTCACGGGCCGGCTCAAGGCGGACGAGACGACGAGCGCCAGCGGCATCAAGGACCTGGAGGGCCTGCCGGACCGCCAGGTGATGCTGATGAACAGCTCCCAGCAGTCGCATCTGCTCGGCCGTCCCGTGCTGGGCGGGTACGTCGAGCTGACCGGCCCCGCGCCCGAGGACGGCAGCCCCGAGACGATCGCGGCCCCCGACGACAGCTCCATCGGCCCTCACATGGCCTACGCGGTGCAGTGGTGGCTCTTCGCCGCCGGGGTCCCCGTCGGCTGGGTGATTCTCGTACGCCGTGAGAAGCGCGACCGCGAGGAAGCCGCGAAGGACGGGGAGAAGACGGCCGAGCCGGAGCCCGCGACCGCCTGAGCGCCGCCCCTGCGGGCCCGTCCGCACCGGTCCCGCTGCTTAGCGCGGCCCAGGTTCGGGAAGACGCCTGAGCGTGACCCCACGCATCGAGGACTACGCCGTCATCGGCGATCTCCAGACGGCTGCCCTGGTGGGCAGGAACGGTTCTATCGACTGGCTGTGCCTGCCCCGCTTCGACTCGGGCGCCTGTTTCGCGGCCCTGCTCGGCGACGAGGACAACGGCCACTGGCGCATCGCCCCCCAGGGCACGGACAGCACGGACACCTGTACCCGCCGCGCCTACGTGGACGACTCCCTGGTCCTGGAGACCTACTGGGAGACGAGGACCGGGACCGTCAAGGTCATCGACTTCATGCCCCAGCGCGACAAGGCGCCCGACGTCATGCGGATCATCGAGGGCGTCAGCGGCAGCGTCGACATGAGCTCCGTCCTGCGGCTGCGGTTCGACTTCGGCTCCGTGGTCCCGTGGATGCGCCGCTCGCACGGCCACCGGGTGGCGGTGGCGGGCCCCGACTCCGTCTGGCTGCGCAGCGAGCCCTCGGTCAAGACGTGGGGCCAGCAGTTCAGCACCTGCTCCTCCTTCACGGTCGCCGAGGGCGAGTCCGTGGCGTTCGTCCTCACCTGGCACCCCTCGCACTCCCCCCGCCCGAAGCTGATCGACCCCCACAAGTCGCTGAAGCACACCCTCACCGACTGGGCCAGGTGGTCGGCGCGGTGCACCTACCACGGCAGGCACCGGCAGGCGGTGCTCCGCTCCCTGATCACCCTGAAGGCGCTCACCTACGCCCCCACCGGCGGCATCGTGGCGGCCCTGACGACCTCGCTGCCGGAGGAGATCGGAGGCGTACGGAACTGGGACTACCGCTACTGCTGGCTGCGGGACTCCACGCTCACCCTGGGCGCCATGATCTCGGCCGGATACGTGGAGGAGGCTGCGGCCTGGCGGGACTGGCTGCTCCGGGCGGTGGCGGGTGACCCCGCCGACCTCCAGATCATGTACGGGCTGGCCGGCGAGCGCCGGCTCCCCGAGACGGAGCTGCCGTGGCTGAGCGGCTACGAGAACTCGCTGCCGGTGCGCACCGGCAACGCGGCGGTGCGGCAGCGTCAGCTCGACGTCTACGGCGAGGTCATCGACTCGCTCAGGGTGGCCCGCGCCGCCGGACTCGACGACAAGCCGCACGCCTGGAACCTTCAGCTCAGCCTGCTCGGCTTCCTGGAGTCCTCCTGGCGCGAGCCGGACGAGGGCCTGTGGGAGGTGCGCGGCGAACGCCGCCACTTCGTGCACTCCAAGGTGATGGCCTGGGTCGCGGCCGACCGGGCGGTGCGCACCCTGGAGGAGAATCCGGACCTGCCGGGCGACGCGGGCCGGTGGCGGGCGATGCGCGAGGCCGTGCACGCGGAGGTCGTCGAGAAGGGCTACGACCCCGAGCGCAACACCTTCACCCAGTACTACGGCTCCCGGGAGCTGGACGCCTCGACGCTGCTCATCGTGCGCACCGGCTTCCTCCCGCCCGACGACCCGCGGGTGATCGGGACGGTCGACGCGGTACGCAGCGAGCTCGCCCACGACGGCCTGATCCGCCGCTACAGCACCGAGGGCGCGTCGGTGGACGGCCTCCCCGGTGACGAGGGAGCGTTCCTGGCCTGCTCGTTCTGGCTGGTCGACGCCCTGTTGCGGACGGGCCGCAGGAAGGAGGCGGAGGTGCTCTTCGACCGGCTGCTGGAGCTGCGCAACGACGTGGGGCTGCTGGCCGAGGAGTACGACTCGGTGACCGGGCGCCAGCTCGGCAACTTCCCGCAGGCGTTCAGCCACGTCGGCCTGGTGAACAGCGCGGTCGCCCTGGCCGGTGAGGACTTGGCAGGATAGGGCCATGGATCTTGGACTGAAGGACCGTGTGTACATCGTCACCGGGGCGACCCGGGGGCTGGGCAACGCCACCGCGCGCGCTCTCGCCGCCGACGGCGCGAAGGTGATCGTTTCCGGCCGTGACGAGAAGACCGCCGCCGAGGCCGCCGCCGAGCTGGGCCCCGACGCGGTCGGACTCGCCGCGGACAACGCCGACCCGCTGGCGGCCCGGCGGCTCGTGGACACCGCGAAGGAACGCTTCGGCAGGCTGGACGGCATTCTCATCAGCGTCGGCGGCCCCGCTCCGGGCTTCCTGGCCGACAACACGGACGACCAGTGGCAGTCGGCCTTCGAGTCGGTCTTCCTCGGTGCCGTGCGCCTGGCGCGTACGGCGGCCGAGGCGCTCGGCGAGGGCGGTGTCATCGGCTTCGTCCTGTCGGGGTCGGTGCACGAGCCGATCGCGGGGCTGACGATCTCCAACGGACTGCGCCCCGGCCTCGCCGGTTTCGCCAAATCCCTCGCCGACGAGCTGGGCCCGCGTGGCATCCGGGTCGTCGGGGTGCTGCCGTCCCGGATCGACACGGACCGGGTGCGTGAGCTCGACGCCCTGTCCGGCGACGCGGAGGCGGCCCGCACGGCGAACGAGGCGCGGATCCCGCTGCGCCGCTACGGCACCCCGGAGGAGTTCGGGAAGACCTCGGCCTTCCTGCTCTCCCCGGCCGCCTCGTACCTCACGGGCATCATGGTGCCGGTCGACGGCGGTGCCCGGCACGGGTTCTGACGCACCCGCGCGCAGGCGGTGCGTCAGCTCACCCGCTCCGCACGGTGCTTGACGGCCTTCAGCCGGACCTCGGCGGGCAGTTCCTCCAGCCCGGCCGAGGTCCGCGCGTGGGTCAGCGCCCCCTCCGCGAGGCCGCGCAGGGCCGGCCCCGGGGCCGCGTGCGGATCCAGCAGCATCCGGACCCGGGCCCGCGGGGCGGTGCGCCGGCCGGTCAGCCTGACCTTGGCCTCGGCCACCCCGTCCAGGCCCGCCGCCTCGTCGCCGAGCGCGCCCTCCAGGGCCCTTCCGCGCAGCAGCGCGCCCTGACCGTCGCCGCTGTCCACGAGCACCTCGGCGAGGCGCCCGCGGCGCAGCTGGGCGAGGAACCACCACAGCGCGAGGACGACCAGGACGGCGAGGACCGCGATGACGGTCGGCCACCACCAGCCGTCGTCCCGCCACCGGGTCCGGTCGGCCTTGCTGAGCAGCACGTCGTGCCTGCCGTCGTAGGGCCACCAGGAGGGCACGGACGCGCCGAGCCCCGTCGCGAGGACGGCACCGCCGGCGACGAGGAGGACCAGCCCTGCCAGGCCGAGCAGGACCCGGTTGACGGTTGTGATCACGAGGTCACCCCTTCTTCGCCGGCCGGCGCACGCGCACGGACAGGCGTGGCGGCCGGGCCAGGCCCAGTTCGCTGACGGCCGTGGCGAGGACGGTGTCCAGGTCGGCCCTGACGTCGTCGAGTTCACGGAAGTGCGACAGGGCCCGCGCCGTCGCCTTGCGACGGCTCATCTTCACCCGAACGGATTGCACGCCGGCGACCTCCACGGCCCGGTCGCGCAGGACCAGGGCGGCGGCGTTCCGGTCGAGCCCGGCCCGGACCCCGGCGTGCCGGCGGCTCATGGGGAGCAGGGCGCGCAGCCCGGGGGTGAGGGCCAGGAGCAGCAGCCAGAGGCCGAGGGCGGCCGCCAGGGCGGGCCCCGCGAGGAGCCATACGTCGTCGAGCTGACGGCGGGCCAGGTCGTCCGCGACGGTACGCCGCCACTGCATGGCCGGGTGTCCCGCGCGCACCGCCGCGACGTCGTAGAGCAGGAGTCCGGCGCCACCGAGGACGACGAGGGCGAGCAGCGCCGCCGGGACCCTGCGCCCGGACCAGAAGCGGCCCGCCCTGCCGCCCGGCTCCTCCGGCGGCGCGGCGGGTTCGTAGGTCGAGCCGGACGCGGACTGGTCCATCTCGAGCACGCCGCCCGGCGCCTGTTCGACGGTGGGCAGGCGCTGCGTGCTGTTCTCAGGTTCCCGGGGCTCGGTCATCGGGTGCTCCCCTCCGGTGCGGTGCCCGCTCCCGACGGATGCAGCCGTTCGACCTGGACCGCCACCTCGGGCACCTCCATCCCCGCCAGGGCTCTTACCCGCTCGGCCACCCGGCGACGCACCGACCCGCACTGCCGGCCGATGTCGCAGGGGTAGGCGAGGTCGAGACTGACCCTGACCCGGGCGGTGTCGTGGTGCACGGTGACGGTGGCCCGCGGCGGGGCCGCGTTCTGGGGCCGCTCGTCGACGGCCTCCTTCGCCGCCTGCGCGGCGATCTTCGCGACGACCCGGTCGGCGATCCGGGTCTGCCCGCGCTCGGCGGCGGCGACCCGGCCGGTTCCCCCCGTCACCGTCGCCGGTCGCCGCGCTCGCGACTCCGGAAGAAGTCGCCGGGTTCCAGGTCGCCGTCCAGGAAGCGGCCGGCGATGAAGCCGACCGCGCCCAGCGCCGCCACCAGCAGAAAGGCCCCGAATCCGCCGAAGTACCCGGCGAAACCGAGTGCCATGCCGGCCACCAGGCCGACCACAGCCATGCTCATCGTGTGCTCTCCTCAACTGCCGCGCGCGGGAGGTCTACTGGACGCGTGTCTCGGACTCGCCCTCGTCGTCCTCCTCGTCGGGCAGCTTGACGTCGCTCACCGCGATGTTGACCTCGACGACTTCCAGGCCGGTCATCCGCTCGACGGCCGCGATGACGTTCTCGCGCACGTCACGGGCCACCTCGCTGATCGCCACGCCGTAGTCGACCACGATCTCCAGGTCGAGCGCGGTCTGCGACTCGCCGACCTCCGCCTTGACGCCGCGGGTCACCGACTTGCCGCCGGGGACGCGGTCACGCACCGCCCCGAAGGTCCGGGAGAGGCCGCTGCCCATGGCGTGGACCCCGACGACGTCCCGTGCCGCCATTCCGGCGATCTTCTCGACCACACCATCGGCGATGGTGGTGCGTCCACGGGTGGCGGGGGCTCCCCCGCCGCGCTTGGTGAGCTGGCTCTGCCTGCCGTCGTCCCCGCCGGACGCAGTGCCGGGGCTGTCGGGCCGGTTCCGCTGTGGGCTCTCGGTCATCGCCGCACTTCCCTTCGGGGCGGTTTTGGACTTACGGCCCCCACACTATGTGTGCTTGCCCGGTCGCGCGCCGTGGATGGGGCAGGGTGGAGCAATGACAACGGCTGACGGCCCGCACGGGGCCGACGGATGGACCGCCACGGTACGCCGGCGGCTCGGACTGGGCAGACTGCTCCCTCTGGGCGGCCCCTCCGACTGTTCCTGGATCGCCGAACGGGCCGCCGCGACGGTCCTGCGGGACGCCGCGACCGGAACGGGGGCCGTGCTGGGGACCCTCAGGATCGCCCCGGCAGACCCGGACAACGCCCCGGAGCCCGCGGCGCCCGGGCCGCCCAGCGCCCTGCCTCCCGGCCCGCTGCGGATCGAGGCCGGGTTCTCCGCGACGGCGCGCCGGCCGCTGCTCGCCACGGCGGACGCGTTGCGCGCGGCTCTCCTGACGGCGGCGGCGCAGCGGCTCGGCCTGGTGGTCGACGAGGTGGACCTGCGGATGACGGAGCTGCTGGAGGAGGAGCCCGGGCGCGCAGCCCGGCAGCCCGCCGACTTCCGCGCGGTGGAACCGGAGGGAGCGGCCGGGGCCGCCGCGGCCGGGGTCCCGGGCGTCGTCTCCCTGACACGGGTGCTGGGCGGCGCGGCGCGGACCCCGCACGGGGACGGGCACGTCCAGGTGGAGCTCGCCGCGTCCGGGGACCACCGGGCGCTCGACGTCGCACAGGCGGTGCGCGGGGCGGTGGCCGACGCGGTGGAAGGCCCTCTGACGGTCGCCGTGCTGGTCACGGCGGTGGTGGACCGGGACTGACTCCGCACCTCACCGGCGGGCGGGGGCGGAGCCGGTCGCGGCCGCTCAGTCGGCGAGGCCGGCGAGGTCGCGCAGGCGACGGCCCTGCGCGGCCCGCTCGGCGGTGCGCTGCTCCTCGTACGTACGGGAGAGGGCGCCGCTCAGCAGTGCCTTGGTCTCGACGAGGGCGTCACGCGGGGCGGCGAGCAGGGCCGCGGCGAGGTCGCGGCTCGCCGCGTCGAGCTGGCCGGCCGGGACCACGAGGTTGGCGAGACCGGTGCGCTCGGCCTCCTCGGCGTGCACGAAGCGCCCGGTGGCGCAGATCTCGAGCGCGCGGGCGTACCCCACGAGGTTCACCAGGGGGTGGGTGCCCGTGAGGTCGGGCACGAGGCCGAGGCTGGTCTCGCGCATGGCGAACTGCACGTCCTCGGCGACGATCCGCAGGTCACAGGCGAGGGCGAGCTGGAATCCGGCACCGATCGCATGCCCCTGTACGGCCGCGATGGACACGAGGTCGTTGCGACGCCACCAGGTGAACGCCTCCTGGTACCCGGCGATGGTCGCGTCGAGCTCGGCCTCCGTGCCGCGCGCCATGTCGATGAAGGACGGCTCGCCGTCGAATCCCTCGGGTGCGAACGCCTGCCGGTCGAGTCCGGCGGAGAAGGACTTGCCCTCGCCGCGCAGCACGACGACCCGCACGCTGCCGGGGAGTACCCGTCCTGCCTCCGCCAACGCCCGCCACAGAGCGGGAGACTGAGCGTTGCGCTTGGCCGGATGGGTGAGTGTCACCGTGGCAACCGCGTCTTCGACGGTGAGCCGTACGCCGTCCTTGTCGAGCACAGAGTCGAGCGAGGTCATGGGGCGCCTCCGGATCGGGTTCAGTCAGCACTTACTGGCAAGTACTGAACAGTAACCACCCGGACGACCTACTGGTCGGCCGGGTGGCCACCCGGTGTTCCGGTGGGCCCCCGGTCCGGTGAGGACCGGCCCGTGGGACCTGCTCGCCGTCAGGCCGAAGCGGCCTTCTTGCCTCGAGTCGCTCCGCCGCGTCCGCGCAGCGTGACTCCGGACTCGCTGAGCATCCGGTGGACGAACCCGTAGGAGCGGCCCGTTTCCTCGGCCAGCGCCCGGATGCTCGCACCGGAGTCGTACTTCTTCTTCAGGTCTGCCGCGAGCTTGTCGCGCGCGGCGCCGGTCACCCGGCTGCCCTTCTTCAGAGTCTCGGCCACCCGTGCCTCCTCAAGGAAGTGCGCTCTGGACTCTCATGATCACCCCTCCCGCGCTTCCTGGCCACCCATTCGGCAAGGTCGGTGAACCGGAATACGCCCTCCGAAGCGGGCCGACACAAGCGGAATCAGGCATTCCCAAGGGCCTCGGAGACCCGCGGGACGGGCCTCCGGAAAAACTGCCAGGTCAGGGCCGTACGGGGCTGGAGGGGCAGAAAAGAGTGCGCCCGGCAGCTATCTGCCGGGCGCCGCGCCGGGGTACGAGACCCGCTCACCCAGATGATGGATCACCGATGGGCCGAATGATCCAGACGCGTTGGATCACCGGCCCGAGGACCGGAACCGGGGACCCGGGCGGGTCAGGCCAGGGCCACCAGGTCGCGGTAGTCCGCACCCCAGAGGTCCTCGACCCCGTCGGGCAGCAGGATGATGCGCTCCGGCTGGAGCGCCTCGACCGCGCCCTCGTCGTGGGTCACGAGGACGACGGCGCCCTTGTACGTGCGCAGGGCCCCCAGGATCTCCTCGCGGCTGGCCGGGTCGAGGTTGTTCGTCGGCTCGTCGAGCAGCAGCACGTTGGCGGAGGAGACGACGAGCGTCGCCAGGGCGAGCCGGGTCTTCTCACCGCCGGAGAGCACTCCGGCGGGCTTGTCCACGTCGTCACCGGAGAAGAGGAAGGAACCGAGCGTCTTGCGGACCTCGACCAGATCGAGGTCGGGGGCCGCGCTGCGCATGTTCTCCAGGACCGTGCGCTCCGGGTCCAGGGTCTCGTGCTCCTGGGCGTAGTAGCCGAGCTTGAGGCCGTGGCCCTCGATGATCTGGCCGGTGTCGGGCTTCTCCGCGCCGCCGAGGAGCCGCAGCAGGGTGGTCTTGCCCGCGCCGTTGAGGCCGAGGATGACGACGCGTGAGCCCTTGTCGATGGCGAGGTCCACATCGGTGAAGATCTCCAGCGACCCGTAGGACTTGGAGAGGCCCTCGGCCATCAGCGGCGTCTTGCCGCACGGGGAGGGCTCGGGGAAGCGCAGCTTCGCCACCTTGTCGGAGACCCGTACGGCCTCCAGCCCGGAGAGCAGGCGCTCGGCCCGCTTGGCCATGTTCTGCGCGGCCACGGTCTTGGTCGCCTTGGCGCGCATCTTGTCGGCCTGGGAGTTCAGCGACGCGGCCTTCTTCTCGGCGTTCTGACGCTCGCGCTTGCGGCGCTTCTCGTCGGCCTCGCGCTGCTGCTGGTAGAGCTTCCAGCCCATGTTGTAGATGTCGATCTGCGCGCGGTTGGCGTCGAGGTAGAACACCTTGTTGACCACCGTCTCGACGAGCTCGACATCGTGGGAGATCACGACGAAGCCGCCCCGGTAGGTCTTGAGGTAGTCGCGCAGCCAGACGATCGAGTCCGCGTCGAGGTGGTTGGTGGGCTCGTCGAGGAGCAGGGTGTCCGCGTCCGAGAACAGGATCCGGGCGAGCTCGACGCGGCGGCGCTGACCACCGGAGAGGGTGTGCAGGGGCTGGCCGAGCACCCGGTCGGGCAGGCTGAGCGCGGCGGCGATGGTGGCGGCCTCGGCCTCGGCGGCGTATCCGCCCTTGGTGAGGAACTCCGTCTCCAGGCGCTCGTACTTCTTCATCGCCTTCTCGCGGGTGGCGCCCTTGCCGTTCGCCATCCGCTCCTCGTTCTCCCGCATCCTGCGCAGGATCTCGTCGAGGCCGCGGGCCGACAGGATGCGGTCGCGGGCCAGGACGTCGAGGTCGCCGGTGCGCGGGTCCTGCGGGAGGTAGCCGACCTCGCCCGAGTTGGTGATGGTCCCGCCCGCCGGGGTGCCCTCGCCCGCAAGGCACTTGGTGAGGGTCGTCTTGCCCGCTCCGTTGCGGCCGACGAGGCCGATGCGGTCGCCCTTGGCGATCCGGAAGGACGCGGACTCGATGAGGATGCGGGCGCCGGCGCGCAGCTCGATGCCGGATGCGGTGATCACGGAAATACTCCAGGGCGGTGTGGACGGCGGAGGGACAGCGGGCTCACGACTCGACGCCGTCTAATGCACAAGGAGAATTGCCATGGGACCCAGTCTACTGGCGGTGTCCACCTGCTTTTCCGCCAGATCCCGGGCCACCGCCCCGGTCCGCGCCCTGGCGGGGGCCGCCCCGCCGCGCCGGCCCGCCCGCCCTCCGGCGCGCGACCGCGCACCCGCCGCGGGCCGGTGGGAGCGGGGGGCCTCCCGGCGAGGACGGCGGCCGGGACGCGCCCGAGGTCCGTGGCGTGCGCGGCGGCGCCTGCTCCGGGGCGCGAGCCGGCGCGAGGCCTGCGGCCGACACCGCCGACGGGCGGTGGGAGACTGAGACGCATATCACACAGAGGCGTAGGTGCGGGAGAGGGTGAGCGTGATGGCGGGTACGGGCGGCGTTCCGACGGTCTTCCCGACGATCCTGTACGACGACGCGAAGGCCGCGATCCGCGTGCTGACCGAGGCCCTGGGCTTCACCGCGGAGGCGGTCCACGAGGCGGAGGACGGCAGCGTGCTCCATGCCGAGCTGTCCTGCGGCAACGGCAGGGTGATGCTCGGTTCCAGGGGGCGCGGGGGCGTCTTCGCCGAGGCGATGGCGGGGGCCGGGCCCGCCGGGGTGTACGTGGTGGTGGACGAGGTGGACGCCCGCCACGCGCGGGCCGTGGAGCACGGCGTGGAGATCCTCATGCCGCCCACCGACCAGGAGTACGGCTCGCGCGACTACATGGCGCGGGACGCCGAGGGCAACGTCTGGAGCTTCGGGACGTACGCCCCGGGGGCCTCGGGCTGAGGAGCCGCCCCCGGGGCCGCCCGGTCAGACGCCGCCGGTGTGCACCTGGAAGGCGGCGCGGCGTACGGCCTTGGCGAGGGCGGGGTCCGGGTGGGCGGCCGCCAGGGCGACCAGCACCTGGACGGTCCGCGGGTGCCCGACGGCCCGGACCTCGTCCAGCAGCGCGGGGACGGTGCCCTGGACGGCGGAGTCGAGATGGCGGACCAGCAGTCCGGTCTCTCCGTGGTCGGCCACGGCGGCGGCGGTGTCGACCCAGAGCCAGGTGGCTTCCTCACGGCTCAGGACGTCCTGGGCGTCGTCCGGGTCGGTGCCCTCGTACTCGGCGAGCCACAGCAGTGCGTACGGGCGCAGCGGCGTCTCGGTGACCACGGAGCGGACCACGGGTTCGGCGGGGGCTCCGACGACGCGCAGCGCCTCGAAGGCGAGGCCGCGCAGCAGGGCGTCCTCACCGCGGGCGACGGCCAGCAGTTCGGCCACGGCGCTGCCGACGGGCCGCGCGGCCAGCCAGGCCCGGTATTCGGCGCGGGCCGGGCCGGGGGTGAGCCGGGCGCAGCCGAGGAGCATGTCGGCGGCGGACTGCTCGATGTTGCCGGCGGGGCTCTGGGCGGCGACGCAGATCTGCTCCAGCTTGACCCAGACCGCCCAGTTGCCCAGCGGGGTGAGGGTGGCGTGGCCGGAGCCGAGCGTGAGGGCGCCGACGGAGGCGAGGCCCTCCAGGGCCCAGTCGAGCAGCGTCGCGTTCAGCTCGGCGGACCGTCCCACGGCGGGGGCGGGCTGTTCCTGGGGCCCGTACGGCACCTCGCACCGCTCCTCGTGGAGTTCCGCGACGCGCTGTCCGAGGAGGTCCAGGAGGGCGGGCACGGTGACGGGGCCCGCCGAGAGCTGGAGGAGGGAGAGCACCTGGGGCACGGCCTCGATGGCCTCGGCCACCGCGGTGGCCTCGATGCCCTCGGGTGAGGCGTGGACGAGCGACCAGGCGTCGAAGAGCGCCACCCACCCGCGGAGGACCGCGGATTCGTCGCGGTCCCAGGCGCGCAGCCGCCAGCCGGGGCGTGCGGTGTCGCCGTGCAGTTCGATGAGTCCGGCCAGCCTGGCCCGGTCCCAGCCGGACCGCACCTGGGCCGGGGACAGTTCGAGTGCGGCGGCGGCCCGTTCCAGCGCCTGGGCGGCGAGCGGGGCGGCGCCGGTGCTCGTCCCGTCCGCGGCCCAGTGGGCGATCCGCACGGCGTCGGCCAGTACCGCCCTGGCCTGCCGCGCCAGTTCGGCCGGCGGCGGGGTGCCTTCGGGTGGGCGGGGGGCCGGCCTGGTGCGCCGGGTCGTCACGGCCTTACGGGCGGTCGCCTGGGGTCGGGGGCGGACAAGTCGCAGCCTGGAGTCGCGCGGGGTACGGGACGTCACGAGGAGCAGTCTTGCCTCTGACGGGCCGAAAGCCCAAACGGAAGCCGTGTCACCGGGGTTCGGCGGGCTCCCGGGACGGGGCACCAACCGGGTGGTTCCGGCCCATCAGCTCACATCAGGGGCGTGAGGAAGCGGCGGAGCGCCTCCTCGTATCCCGCCGGGTCGGCGTTCCACATCGCCGCGTGCGGAGCCTGCGGTACGGAGTGCAGGGTCACCAGGTCGGGCCGGCGGTCGGCGAGCTCCCGCGACGGGGCCCAGGGGGCCAGGGTGTCGTCGGGGCCGTGGAGGAGGAGCGTGGGCACGTGCAGGGCCGTCGGCACCGAGGTGTCCAGCAGCGGGGCGCCGTGCAGCCCGGTCCGGCCCTGGGCGGCCCGGACGGCCAGCGGCAGCAGCGCGGAGGGGACGCCCCGGGCCGAGGCGAGGGCGCGCAGGGTGGCCCTCCAGTCCAGCACCGGGGAGTCGAGGACGAGGCCGCTGACGCGGTCGCGGCGGGCGGAGTTGACGGTCGCGTGGAGGGCCATCGACGCACCGGTCGACCAGCCGTGCAGGATGACGTTCTCGGCCCCGTAGCGCACGGCGTGGCGGATGGCCGCGTCGAGGTCGCGCCATTCGGACTCGCCGAGGTGGCTGAGTCCGTCGGGGGAACGCGGGGCGCCCGGGTCGCCGCGGTAGGCGAGGTCCAGCACGGGGAACTGCTGGTCGTGGAGGAAGCCCAGGACGTTCATGGGGTGGTCCCGGGTGGTGCCGAGACCGTGCACGGTGATCACCCAGGTCTCGCGGGCCCCGGGCACGAACCAGGCGGGCAGGGCGCCCAGCTCACCGGGGATCTCGACCTCCTTGTAGGCCAGTCCGAGGGCGGCCGACGGGTCCCCTCGGTGGAGCTCGGGGGTGAGGCGGACCCTGGCACCGGGCTTCAGGCTACCGAGGGTCACGCGTTCCAGTCGGCGTACGACGGTGTCGGCGGAGGCCGCGGTGTCGCCGGGCGCCTGTTCGATCACCGGGCCTGCCACCGCGTGGACGTCGCGGCCGGTCAGTCCGTACGTGCCGGGGCGCAGCGCGGAGAACGAACGGGTCAGGGTGATCCGGCCGGCCGCGGTGGCGTGCACGGTGAGACGGCGGTCTCCGGGGAAGGGGCGTGGCGAGGGCGCCGCGAGGGCGGCGTCGCTGGCGTGGCGTCCGGCGGCGACCGCTGCCGCGCCGACGCCGAGGACCGAGGTGGCGGCCACTGCCGCCGCTGTTGCCGGGCGCACGGCTCCAGTGTCCCGGGCGCCGGCGCCGGCTGCCAGCGGGCGGGGGCCGTACGGTGCGGGGGCGGGCTCAGCCGGGCGGCTGGCCGTACGTCTCCAGGGCGTCCTGGACCTCGCGCAGCTGGTCCGGGGTGAGCAGGGCGGGGCGGTGGCCGGGCACGGAGCTCGCGGTGAGCCAGAGCCTGCACATCCATTCGAGCTGGGCGGTGCGGTCGTAGGCCTCGTCGAGGGTGTTCCCGTAGGTGACGGTGCCGTGGTTGCGCAGCAGGCAGCCGGTGCGGCCGCGCAGGGCGGTCATCATGCCGCGGGCCAGTTCGGCGCTGCCGTAGCGCGCGTAGGCGGCGGTGCGGACGGGGCCGCCGAGCAGGGCGGCGGCGTAGTGGACGAGGGGGACCTCGGTGACGAGGGTGGAGACGGCCGTCGCGTGCACGGCGTGGGTGTGGACGACGGCCGCGGCGCCGGTGCCGCGGTAGACCGCCAGGTGGAGCGGGAGTTCGCTGGTCGGGACCATGTCTCCCAGGACCTGCCGTCCCTCCAGGTCGGTCCCGACCGCGTCCCCGGGGCCCAGCCGGTCGTAGGGCACCCCGCTCGGGGTGACCAGGACGAGGTCGCCGACCCGGGCCGAGACGTTGCCCGAGGTCCCGACGACCAGGCCGTCGGCGGCGGTCCGCCGGGCCGTCGCGACGACACCGTCCCACGCGCGGCGGACCGCGTCGCTGTCCACGTCACTCATACGGGGATCCTAGGGGGCACGTGACCGAGGTCTCCCCGACGGGACGGAACGGTCGCGGCCGGGGCCGTCCGCGCCTTCCGGGATCCGGGCCCCGCACCGCCCGCGGCCCTCCGCCCTCCTCCTGCCGCACACAAGCGGAACCCGCGTACGCGAATGGGGTCACCGTGCCGCCCTGCCCAGTTCATCTTCCGTTCACCCAGGTTGCTTACGTTCCACGTGCCAATGACGTCGAACGATTGCCTGGGTAAATGGAACACATCACGCTGCTGCTCGCGATCGTGATCGTGACAGCTCTCGTGTTCGATTTCACGAACGGTTTCCACGACACCGCCAACGCGATGGCCACCACCATCTCGACCGGCGCTCTCAAGCCCAAGACGGCGGTGGCCATGTCCGCCGTTCTCAACCTCGTCGGCGCGTTCCTGTCGGTGGAGGTCGCCAAGACGATCTCCGGCGGGATCATCAATGAGAACGGCCTCAGAACCGAGGTCATCTTCGCCGCGCTCGTCGGCGCCATCCTGTGGAATCTGCTGACCTGGCTGGTCGGCCTGCCCTCCAGTTCCTCCCACGCACTCTTCGGCGGCCTCATCGGCGCCGCGGTGATGTCGGCCGGCTGGTCCTCGATCAACGGCGGCACCGTCGTGACGAAGGTCCTGCTGCCCGCCGTCGCCGCGCCCGTCGTGGCCGGTGTCGCCGCGCTGCTGGCCACGAAGCTGACGTACCGCCTCAACCGGAAGATCACCGACGAGGCCCAGCTCAGGTCCACCGCGAAGGGCTACCGCGCCGGGCAGATCGCCTCGGCCGGTCTCGTCTCGCTCGCGCACGGCACCAACGACGCGCAGAAGACCATGGGCATCATCACCCTGGCCCTGGTCACCGGCGGTGTCCTCTCCCCCGGCTCCAACCCGCCCGTCTGGGTCATCGCCTCCGCGGGCGTGGCCATCGCCCTGGGCACCTACCTCGGCGGCTGGCGCATCATCCGCACCATGGGCAGCGGTCTCACCGACCTGCGTCCGCCGCAGGGCTTCGCGGCCCAGACGAGTGCGGCGACGGTCATCCTGGCCTCCTCGCACCTCGGCTTCTCCCTCTCGACCACCCAGTCCTGCTCCGGCGCGGTGATGGGCGCGGGTCTCGGCCGCAAGGGCGGTGTGGTCCGCTGGTCCACCGCCACCCGGATGTTCGTCGCCTGGGGTCTGACCCTGCCGGCCGCCGGACTCGTCGGCGCGGGGGCCGAGTTCCTCACCAAGCAGGGGCCCTGGGGCGTCGCGGTGGTCGCGGTCCTGCTGGTCGCGGGCTCCGGCGCCATCTGGCTGCTGTCGCGCCGCAAGCCGGTCGACCACACCAACGTCAACGCGCCCGAGGGCGAGCCCGCGGGTGTCGTGACGACCGCCATCGCGGCGGTCGCCCCGCCGCCCGCCGGCGTGAGCGTGCCGGACCTCAAGACCACCATCCACGCCCCGTCCGCGACGGCCGAGACCCCGGCCGACCGGCCGGCCACGGTGTAAGGACAGATCCGCATGAACATCGACTGGGCAGCTCTCGCTTCCGTCTTCGGCGTCAGCCTCGTGATCACCGTCGCGCTGGTCGGCCTCTTCACCCTCGGCGTCACCGGCCTCGCCAGGCAGACGTCCACGGCGCGGGGCGGCGGCAGCGTCCTGGCGCGCACCGGCGCGTACGCCTGCTTCGCGCTGTGCGCGGCGGCCGTCGCGTACGGCATCTACCTGATCGTCGCCTGAATCCCCCTGCGGACGCACCGGGCCGGACACACCACGGGCGTGTCCGGCCCGGTGTGCGTCTGAGCACACCGAAGCCTCGCAGGTCAACGGCAGGTTGACGGACATTCGCGGAGCGTGGTGGACTGCCGGAGCCATTTACGGCGACAGCAGAGGAAGCCGGTGCGAATCCGGCGCGGTCCCGCCACTGTCACCGGGGAGCAGCCTCCATACGGAAGTCACGGTCCGCCACCGCGGACTGGAAGGCCGGAGGAACTGCGGATCCGGGAGCCAGGAGACTCTCGTCGCCGGTCACGTCGAACCAGGGCGCGGACCCTGAGTGAGGACATACGCCATGTCGGGCTGCCCTGCGTCGGTCGCCGTACCACCTGCCGCGAAGGTCCACCGAGGCGCGACGGCCGGCTGAGCGGTGCGAGCCGACCGCATCTTCGCGTACGGCGCCGCCGCCGGCCTGATCGGCGACCTGCTGCTCGGTGACCCCCGGCGCGGTCATCCCGTCGCCGCCTTCGGCCGTGCCGCGGCGGGCGTCGAGAACCGCCTGTGGGGCGACCACCGGGGCCGGGGCGCGCTGCACGCGCTGGTCTGCGCCGGAGGCGCCACGGGCGCCGCCGCGCTGGCCGCCCGCGCCGTACGGAACCGTCCCGCCGCCGCCGTGGCACTGACCGCGGCGGCCACCTGGTCCGTCGTCGGCGGCACGTCGCTGGGCCGGGAGGCCCGCGCCATCGGCGGGGCCCTGGCCGCCGGGGACGTCGAGCTGGCCCGGGAGCGGCTGCCGCACCTGTGCGGCCGCGATCCGCAGGCGCTGGACGGACCGGGGATCGCCCGCGCGGTGGTGGAGTCCGTCGCCGAGAACACCTCCGACGCCGTCGTGGGGGCCCTGGTGTGGGGCGCCCTCGCCGGTGTACCGGGGCTGGTCGGCTTCCGGGCGGTCAACACGCTCGACGCGATGGTCGGGCACCGGTCGCCGCGTCACCGGCGCTACGGCTGGGCGTCGGCCCGGCTCGACGACGTCGCCGGCTGGCCAGGGGCTCGGCTCACCGCCGTGCTCGCGGTGGCCGCCGGGGGCCGCCCGCGCGAGGCCGTCCGGGCCTGGCGGGCCGACGCCGGCCGGCATCCGAGCCCCAACGCGGGGCCGGTGGAGGCCTCGTTCGCGGGGGCGCTCGGCGTACGGCTGGGCGGCACCCTGGCCTACGGCGGACGGGTCGAGCACCGGCCGGTGCTCAACGGCGGGGCGGGCCGGGACGTGCGGGTCACGGACATCGAACGCGCGGTGCGGCTGTCGCGCCGGGTGAGTGTGCTGGCCCTCGCCGTGTGTGCGGCGGGGCGGCTGGCCGTGGGACGGAGAGTCACATGAGCGGCGGACTGCTGGTCGCGGGAACCACGTCGGACGCGGGCAAGAGCGTCGTCACGGCCGGGATCTGCCGGTGGCTGGTGCGCCGGGGGGTGAAGGTCGCGCCGTTCAAGGCGCAGAACATGTCGCTGAACTCGTTCGTCACCCGGGAGGGGGCGGAGATCGGCCGGGCCCAGGCGATGCAGGCGCAGGCGGCCCGGGTGGAGCCGTCGGCGCTGATGAACCCGGTGCTGCTCAAGCCGGGCGGCGACCGCTCCAGCCAGGTCGTCCTGATGGGCAGGCCGGTCGGCGAGATGAGCGCGCGCGGCTACCACGGGGGGCGGCAGGAGGCTCTGCTGGGGACGGTCACGGACTGTCTGGAGCAGTTGCGGGGCAGTCATGACGCGGTGATCTGCGAGGGGGCGGGCAGTCCGGCCGAGATCAACCTCCGGCGCACGGACATCGTGAACATGGGCGTCGCGCGGGCCGCGCGCTTCCCCGTGCTGGTGGTCGGCGACATCGACCGGGGCGGCGTGTTCGCCTCGTTCTTCGGCACGACGGCGCTGCTGAGCGCCGAGGACCAGTCACTGATCGCCGGATACCTCGTCAACAAGTTCCGCGGTGACGTGTCGCTGCTGGAGCCCGGCCTCGACATGCTGCTGGGGCTCACGGGCCGGCGGACGTACGGGGTGCTGCCGTACGCCCACGGTCTGGGCATCGACGAGGAGGACGGGCTGCGGGTCTCGATGCGCGGTGCCGTACGGGAGTCGGTCGTGGCCCCGCCGCACGGTGAGGACGTGCTGCGGGTCGCGGTGTGCGCGGTGCCGCTCATGTCGAACTTCACCGATGTGGACGCGCTGGCGGCCGAACCGGGTGTGGTGGTGCGGTTCGTGGACCGGGCGGAGGAACTCGCCGACGCTGACCTGGTCATCGTGCCGGGCACGCGGGGCACGGTGAAGGCGCTGGCGTGGCTGCGCGAGCGGGGTCTGGCCGGCGCCCTGGAGCGGCGGGCCGCCGAGGGGCGGCCGGTGCTGGGGATCTGCGGGGGGTTCCAGGTGCTGGGTGAGCGCATCGAGGACGACGTGGAGTCGCGGGCCGGTGTGGTGAAGGGCCTCGGGCTGCTGCCGGTGCGGGTCCGCTTCGGCCGCGAGAAGGTCCTGGCCCGCCCGGTCGGAACGGCCCTCGGCGAACCGGTGGAGGGGTACGAGATCCACCACGGGGTCGCCGAGGTGGACGGCGGCGAGCCGTTCCTGGACGGGTGCCGGGCCGGCTCCGTGTGGGGGACGCACTGGCACGGGTCGCTGGAGAGCGACTCCTTCCGGCGGGCGTTCCTGGCCGAGGTCGCGCGGGCCGCGGGGCGGCGGTTCACGGCGGCGCCGGACACGAGCTTCGGGGCGCTGCGGGAGGAACAGCTGGACCGGCTGGGGGACCTGATCGAGGAGCACGCGGACACGGACGCCCTGTGGCGGCTGATCGAGACGGGCGCGCCGGAGGGGCTGCCGTTCCTCGCACCGGGAGCACCGGGGGCGCCGGGGGCACCGCCCGCGCCGGCTCCCGGAGCGGTACGGACACCGCCCGCACCCGTCCCCGCGCCCGGCGCGCCACAAGGGGCCGGCGGGCGCCCCGGCCCATGGGGCGGGGCCGCCGCGGCCGCGTCCGACCGTGCAGATGTGATCGCTACAGAGGAGGCTCCGTGAGTACGCCGTATCCCTTCACCGCCATCGTCGGGCAGGACGATCTGCGGCTCGGACTGCTGCTCAACGCCGTGAGTCCCGCCGTCGGCGGGGTCCTGGTGCGGGGGGAGAAGGGCACCGCCAAGTCCACCGCCGTTCGGGCGCTGGCCGCCCTCATGCCCGAGGTCGCGGTCGTGGCGGGGTGCCGTTTCTCGTGCGCCCCGACGGCACCCGATCCGGCGTGTCCCGACGGCCCCCACGAGACGGCCGCGGGCGTGTCGCGTCCGGCGCGGACCGTGGAGCTGCCGGTCGGCGCGTCGGAGGACCGGCTGGTCGGGGCACTCGACATCGAACGGGCCCTCTCGGAGGGCGTGAAGGCCTTCGAGCCGGGGCTCCTGGCGGAGGCCCATCGCGGGATCCTGTACGTCGACGAGGTCAATCTGCTCCACGACCACCTCGTGGACCTGCTGCTCGACGCGGCGGCCATGGGGGCCTCCTACGTCGAGCGCGAAGGCGTGTCGGTCCGTCATGCGGCGCGCTTCCTGCTGGTCGGGACGATGAACCCGGAGGAGGGCGAGCTCCGGCCGCAGTTGCTGGACCGCTTCGGGCTGACCGTCGAGGTGGCCGCCTCGCGGGAGACGGACCTGCGCGTCGAGGTCGTACGGCGCAGGCTCGCCTACGACGACGACCCGGCCGGGTTCGCCGCGCGGTGGGCCGGCGAGGAGGCGGCGTTGCGCGAGCGCATCGTCGCCGCGCGCGCCCTGTTGCCCCGTGTGGTGCTCGGCGACGGCGTGTTGCGCCAGATCGCGGCGACGTGCGCGGCGTTCGAGGTGGACGGGATGCGCGCCGACATCGTCATGGCCCGCACCGCGACGGCGCTGGCCGCGTGGGCGGGGCGCGAGGAGGTCGTCGCGGACGACGTGCGGCAGGCGGCGCTCCTGGCGCTCCCCCATCGGCGTCGGCGCAACCCGTTCGACGCGCCCGGACTCGACGAGGACAGGCTGGACGACGCCCTCCGGGACGCGGCGGACGGCCAGGGCGGGGGCGACGACGATCCCGACCCGGGCCCGGACGGTCCCGGCGGCGGGGTCCCGCCGCAGGGCGGTGGCCCGGACGACGGCGGTGCGGACCCGGGCGGCCGTGACGAGGGCGGTTCCGCCGCGCCCGGCCGGGAGGAGGCCGGGAGCGGCGACGCGCCCGCGCCGGGCGGCGGTGGCGGGGAAGGACAGCCGGTGCGGGCCGGCGAGCCGTTCCGCACGAAGGTGCTCAGCGTGCCCGGTCTGGGCGAGGGCGCGGCCGGGCGGAGGTCCCGGGCCCGTACCGAGCACGGCCGGACCACCGGGTCACGGCGGCCCGAGGGGACGCTGACGAAGCTTCACCTGGCGGCGACCGTGCAGGCGGCGGCCCCGCACCAGCGGGCGCGCGGGCGGTCGGGGCGGGGGCTCGTCGTACGCCGTGACGATCTGCGGCAGGCGACGCGGGAGGGGCGCGAGGGCAATCTCGTGCTGTTCGTCGTGGACGCCTCCGGGTCGATGGCGGCCCGGCGGCGGATGAGCGCCGTCAAGGGCGCGGTGATGTCGCTGCTGCTGGACGCCTACCAGCGCAGGGACAAGGTCGGCCTGGTGACCTTCCGGGGCAGGGACGCCGAGGTGGCGCTGCCGCCGACCTCGTCGGTGGACGCGGCGGCCTCCCGGCTGGAGTCGCTGCCGACGGGCGGGCGCACCCCGCTGGCCGCCGGGCTGCTCAAGGCGCACGACGTGCTGCGGGTGGAACGGCTGCGCGATCCGTCGCGCCGGGCGCTGCTCGTCGTGGTGACGGACGGCCGGGCGACCGGGGGCGTCGATCCGGTGGCGCTGGCGGCGCGGGCCGGGCGGCTGCACGCCTCCGAGGGCACCGCGTCCGTCGTCGTGGACTGTGAGTCGGGGGTCGTACGCCTCGGTCTCGCCGCACAGCTCGCCCGGGATCTGGGGGGCAGCGCGGTCACGCTCGACGAGCTGCGCGCCGACTCGATCGCCGGGCTGGTCAAGGACATCACTGCTGCCGGGAGGGCCGCTTAATGCCGCAGGGACAGCCTGTATCGGTACCGGACGACGGGCTGACGACACGTCAGCGTCGTAACCGTCCGCTGCTGTTCGTCCACACCGGCGTCGGCAAGGGGAAGTCGACGGCCGCCTTCGGGCTCGCGCTGCGGGCGTGGAACCAGGGCTGGCCGATCGGGGTGTTCCAGTTCGTGAAGTCGGCGAAGTGGAAGGTCGGCGAGGAGAACGCGCTGAAGGTGCTCGGCGCGAGCGGCGAGGGCGGCAGCGTCGCCTGGCACAAGATGGGCGAGGGGTGGTCGTGGGTCCAGCGGGGCCTGCACGGTGACAACTCCGACAACGAGGCGAAGGCGCGCGAGGGGTGGGAGCAGGTCAAGCGCGATCTGGCCGCCGAGACGTACAAGCTCTACGTGCTGGACGAGTTCGCCTACCCGATGCACTGGGGCTGGATCGACACGGACGAGGTCGTCGAGGTGATGCGGGCGCGCCCCGGCACGCAGCACGTGGTGATCACCGGGCGGAACGCCCCGCAGAAGCTGATCGACGCCGCCGACCTGGTGACCGACATGTCGAAGGTCAAGCACCCGATGGACGCGGGCCAGAAGGGCCAGAGAGGCATCGAGTGGTGAGTGTTCCTCGTCTGGTCGTCGCCGCGCCCGCCTCGGGCAGCGGCAAGACCACGGTCGCCACGGGCCTGATGGCGGCCTTCGCGGAACGTGGCCTGGCGGTGTCCCCGCACAAGGTGGGGCCCGACTACATCGACCCCGGCTACCACGCGCTGGCCACCGGCCGCCCGGGGCGCAACCTCGACGCGTACATGTGCGGGCCGGAGCTGATCGCACCGCTGTTCGCGCACGGGGCGAGCGGCTGCGACCTGGCTGTCGTCGAGGGGGTGATGGGGCTGTACGACGGGGCGTCGGGGCAGGGGGAACTCGCCTCGACCGCCCAGGTGTCGAAGCTGCTGCGGGCGCCCGTCGTGCTGGTCGTCGACGCCTCGTCGCAGTCGCGTTCGGTCGCGGCGCTCGTGCACGGCTTCGCCTCCTGGGACCCCGAGGTGCGGATCGGCGGGGTGATCCTGAACAAGGTGGCCTCCGACCGCCACGAGGCGCTGCTGCGGGAGGCGCTCGACGAGTCCGGGCTCCCGGTGCTCGGGGTGCTGCGGCGGGCCCCGCAGGTGGCGACCCCGTCGCGCCATCTGGGGCTGGTCCCGGTGGCCGAGCGGCAGGCCGACGCCCTGGACGCCGTACGGGCGATGGGGGACCGCGTCCGCGAGGGCTGTGACCTGGACGCCCTCATGGCGCTGGCCCGTTCGGCGCCGGAGCTGTCCGGCGAGGCGTGGCAGCCGGAGCGGCACCCCCGGCCGGAGAACCGGCCCGTGGTGGCGGTGGCGGGCGGTGCGGCGTTCACCTTCGCCTACGCGGAGCACGCCGAGCTCCTGACGGCGGCGGGCGCGGAGGTCGCCGTCTTCGACCCGTTGCACGACGAGAAGCTGCCTCCGGGCACGGCGGGGCTGGTCATAGGCGGCGGCTTCCCCGAGGTGTACGCGCCGGAGCTGTCGGCGAACGAGCCGCTGCGCGGGGCGGTGACCGCCCTGGCCCTGTCCGGCGCGCCGGTGGCGGCGGAGTGCGCGGGGCTGCTCTACCTGGCCCGTGAGCTGGACGGCAGGCCGATGTGCGGGGTGCTGGACGCCTCGGCCCGGATGTCCGAGCGGCTGACGCTCGGCTACCGGCAGGCGGTGGCGGTGTCCGACAGCGTGCTGGCGGTGGCCGGGACGCGGCTGCGCGGGCACGAGTTCCACCGGACGGTGCTGGAGCCGGGGGCGGGGGCGACGCCCGCGTGGGGTCTGCACCAGCCGGAACGGCGCGTGGAGGGCTTCGTGCAGCGGGGTGTGCACGCGAGCTACCTGCACACGCACTGGGCGGCGGCGCCGGGGGTGGCCCGGCGTTTCGTGGAGCAGTGCGGCGGATGACACCGCCCGGCTTCCGGGCCGCGTCACCGGGGGCGGCCTCGCCCCGCGTCCCCGGCGCGCCGCCGGGGGCGGGGTCAGTCCGCGACGCCTACCACCAGCCAGATGAAGCCCACTCCCGCGACCGTGCACAGCAGCGTGGAGCGTGCCGGGTGGTCGTGGTGCGCCTCGGGGAGGATCTCGGCGGCGGCGAGATAGAGGAGCGCCCCGCCGAAGAAACCGAGATAGCAGCCGAGCAGTTCCGCCGGAAGGGTGAACAGCAGGGTCGTCGCCGCGCCCACGACCGGGGCCAGGGCGTCCGCGTAGAGCATCAGGAGCGCCTTGCGGCGGGCGTTCCCGTAGAGGCTGGTGATCGTGTACGTGTTGAACCCGTCGGCGAAGTCGTGGGTGATGACGGCGAGCGCGACGGCGGCTCCCATTCCGCCGCCGACCTGGAACGCGGCGCCGAGGGCGATGCCGTCCATCAGGCTGTGCCCCACCATCGCCGCCGCCGCCGTCAGTCCGACCTGGGGCACCCTCTCCTCACCCGCCCCGTGTGCCGCCTGGCGCACGGCCAGCGAACGCTCGACGAGATGGGCCATCAGGAAGCCGCCCACGAAGAGCAGCAGGGCGGCGGGAACGCCGAAGACCAGCCCGCCGGCGGCCTCCACGGCCTCGGGCAGCAGGTCGAGGCCGACGACGCCCAGCATCAGTCCGCCCGCGAAGCCGAGCACGAGGTGCCGGCGGTCGCTGACGCGCTGCGCGACCCAGCCACCCGCCAGGGTCATCAGGAACGCGCCGAGCGCGACGAATACCGCCATGGGCCCTTGCTAGCGGATCGACCCCGCCCCCCGCACCTCAGGCCCCCCTCACCCGTGCCCCTCGGCCGCCGTCCCGGAAGGACTCCCCCGCCATGACCCGGTCCGCGCTCGTCGTGGGTGTCGGCGCCCGCCCGGGCGTCCCGGCCGAGGAGGTGCTCGGCCTGATCCGCGAGACGCTGGAGGCGGCCGGGCTCGAGGCGGGTGACGTGGTCGAGCTGGCGACGCTGGACACCAGGGCCGGCGAGCCGGGCGTCTCCGGTGCCGCACGGCGGCTGGGCGTACCGGTGCGCTCCTATCCGGCCCGGGTCCTCGCGGAGGTCCGGGTGCCGAACCCCTCGGCGGCGCCGCGTGACGCCGTGGCCACCGGATCGGTGGCCGAGGCCGCGGCGCTCGCGGAGGCGGGTGAACTGCTGGTCCCCAAGAGGAAGTCGGCGTCGGCGACCTGCGCGGTGGCCCGCCGGAACCCGGTGACCGGAACCCGGGCATCGACGAATGGCGCCCGGACGGCCACCATGGCTGCCATGCTGCCCCCCACGAAGCACAGCGAGAACGCCGGGCCCGATCTGCGGCACCACGGCGACGCGGAGGTACGAGGTCTCGATCTGACCGACCTCGCCGTCAACGTACGCACCGGAACTCCCCCCGACTGGCTGCGGGAACGCATCGCCGCGTCGCTCGGCTCGCTGGCCGCCTACCCGGACGGGCGTCAGGCGCGGACGGCGGTCGCCGGGCGGCACGGGCTGCCCGAGGAGAGGGTGCTGCTCACGGCGGGGGCGGCCGAGGCGTTCGTGCTGATCGCGCGGGCGCTGCCCGCCCGGCGGCCCGTCGTCGTGCATCCGCAGTTCACCGAGCCCGAGGCGGCGCTGCGCGCGGCGGGACACGAGGTCGGGCGGGTGGTGCTGCGCCCCGAGGACGGCTTCCGGCTGGACCCGGCGGCGGTGCCGGAGGACGCGGACCTGGTGGTGGTCGGCAATCCGACCAACCCGACGTCCGTGCTCCACCCGGCCGGCGTGCTGGAGCGGCTGGCGCGGCCCGGAAGGACGCTGGTGGTCGACGAGGCGTTCATGGACGCCGTACCGGGCGAACGCGAGGCGCTGTGCGACGTTGAGGACCTTCCCGGGCTCGTCGTGCTGCGCAGCCTGACCAAGACCTGGGGCCTGGCGGGTCTGCGGATCGGGTACGTGCTCGCGGATCCGGCGACGATCGGCCTGCTCCAGGAGGCGCAGCCGCTGTGGCCGGTGTCCTCCCCCGCCCTGGCGGCGGCGGAGGCGTGCATGGAGCCGCGCGCCCTGGTCGAGGCGGCGGACGCGGCGGACCGGATCGCGGTGGACCGGGCTCATCTGCTGGCCGGGCTCGCGGAGTTCAGCGAGGTCAAGGTCGTGGAGCCGGCCGCGGGGCCGTTCGTCCTGCTGCGGCTGGAGCGGGCGGACGAGGTACGGGATCTGCTGCGCTCGCGCGGTTTCGCGGCGCGCCGCGGGGACACGTTCCCCGGGCTCGGCAGCGAGTGGCTGCGGCTCGCCGTGCGCGACCGGGTGACGACGAACCGGTTCCTCCAGGCGCTCGACCTGGCGTTGCAGGGACTGCCCCGGAGAGCCGTCGGCTGACGGCTCCCCGGGTGCGGTGAGCGGTGCTCCGCGGGACGGACACCGCTCACCGCGGGGTGGTCAGCCCCGGGCGCGCCTGCGGGCGAGGACCGTGGCGCCCGCTCCGGCGGCCAGCAGGACGGCCGCGCCACCGGCGATGTACGGGGTCGAGGAGCTGGACCCGGTCTCGGCCAGGTCGCCGGTGCCGGAGGCCTGGACGGGGTCGGTGCCGGTCTGGGGCTTCACGTCGACGGGCTCCTCCTTGCCGCCGGAACCGGGGGTGCCGGCGGAACCGCCGTCGCCCGGGCCGTCGTCGCCGCCCGTCGATCCGCCGTTCCCGGCACCGCCGTCGCCGGACTCCCCGCCCCCGGGTGTCTCGCACGTCGCTTCGGCCAGCGTGACCTCGCCCTCCACCTCGGCGACGTTCAGCTCCAGCGGGTTCACGGACACCGCCAGCCGCAGCGCCGTCGCGGCCGCCGTACGCGTCGTCGTCGCGGTCCTGGACAGGTCGAGGGTCACCTCACCGACGCCGGGCACCTCGACCTTCGTCGTTCCGCCCGAGGTGAGCCGGGTCCTCTTGCCGAGCACCGTGACGTGCCCCAGCACGTTCGACTCCGCGACCGGCTTGCGGCCGGCCTCGCACACGGCCTTGGAGGTGACCTTCTCGACCTCGATCAGCGAGAGCAGCGGAAGTCCCGGCACGTGCACCCGCGCCGCGGCGAGGTTGGCGTACCCCTCGGCCTTCTTCCCGTCCACGGTGGCGTCGGCCGTGGCCACGTCGGCCTTCAGCACGTGGACGGGGCGGCCCTTGTCGACGCCGTCGAGTTCCACGCTGAGCGCGGTCTTCCCGGCGCTCGCGGGCGCGTGGACCTCGTTGAGCGTGGCCGTGAGCGGCACCTGGACCGACTTGTTCAGGAGCGAGACGTCGAGCCCGGCCCGCAGGACGACCGCACTCGCCTTTCCGTGGCCGTCGGCCGGGGTGGCCGGGGTCGTCGCGGTGGCTGCCTGCGCGGGGACGGCGAGGAGCAGGGCGACGGGTGCGGCGGCGAACGCCAGTGCGGCCGGGCGGAAGGTGTTGCTGTTCAAGATGGTGGAACCCCCACAAGAGACATGGAGCCGCCGGCGCCGTCCAATGGGGGACATCGCGGGCACCGGTGGCCTCGACTCCGTGAATCTTTACGCACGGAGAGTGAACTGGCGGACACCCCGGGTCAGTTCACTCCAAAGAGGGGTTTCCGCGTGCACATTCGAATCCACCGGCACAGGAGTTCCCCGGATTCACCCGGTTCACCGTGTCCGGGGCGCCGGACGTACGCCCCGGAGAGCACAGCGGGTTACCTCAACGAGGGACGGGGCCCCGGGTCACCGGCGGTCAACACGGCGCCCGCCGGGAGGTCAACGCCGGTCAGCCCATCACCCTGCCATTGAGCACCACCCGCCGCGGGGACGCCAGCACCCGTACGTCCGCCCTCGGGTCCTCGTCGTAGATCACCAGGTCCGCGGGGGCCCCCTCCTCCAGCGCCGGGCGGCCCAGCCAGCGCCGCGCGCCCCAGGCCGTCGCGGAGAGCGCGTCGAGGGCCGGGATGCCGGCCTTCACCAGTTCGGCGACCTCCGCCGCGATCAGGCCGTGGGCCAGCGACCCGCCGGCGTCCGTGCCGGTGAAGACCGGGATGCCCGCGTCGTACGCGGCGCGGACGGTCTCGTACCGGCGCGCGTGGAGCCGCCGCATGTGGGCGGACCAGCGGGGGAACTTGGCCTCGCCGCCCGCCGCGAGGGCGGGGAAGGTGGCGATGTTGACCAGGGTGGGGACGATCGCCACCCCGCGCTCCGCGAAGAGCGGGATGGTGTCCTCGGTCAGCCCCGTCGCGTGCTCGACGCAGTCGATGCCGGCCTCCACCAGGTCGCGCAGCGAGTCCTCGGCGAAGCAGTGGGCGGTGACCCTCGCCCCGAGCCGGTGCGCCTCGGCGATCGCGGCCTCGACCTCGCCGCGCGGCCAGCAGGCGGTCAGGTCCCCGGCGTCGCGGTCGATCCAGTCGCCGACCAGCTTCACCCAGCCGTCGCCGCGCCGCGCCTCCCGCGCGACGTAGGCGACGAGGTCGCCCGGCTCGATCTCGTGGGCGAAGTTGCGGATGTAGCGCCGGGTCCTGGCGATGTGCCGCCCGGCCCTGATGATCTTGGGCAGGTCCTCGCGCCCGTCGACCCAGCGGGTGTCGGACGGCGATCCGGCGTCCCGGATGAGCAGCGTGCCGGCCTCCCGGTCGGTGAGGGCCTGCTTCTCGCTGGTCGCCGCGTCCACGGGCCCCTGGTGGTCGAGGCCGACGTGGCAGTGCGCGTCCACGAGACCGGGCAGCACCCATCCGCCGAGCGTCACGGCGCTGTCCGCGCCCGGCGGCCTCTCGTAGGTGACACGCCCGCCGACCGCCCAGAGGCCGTCCCTGACCTCGTCGGGCCCGACGAGCACCCGTCCCTCGATCCGCAGCACCGGCGCGGTCTCGCGATCACTCATGGACAGCACTGTACGAGGCGGCCCGCCCGGGGCTCCGGGAGGTGCTCGGTACCCTCGTCGCAGGCGCTGACCGCGCACCGGCCGACCCGAAGAGAGCACCACCGTGACGCACCCGTTCCTCGACCTCGCCCCGCTCACCGCCGCACGCTTCGCGGCGATCGAGCGGCGGGTGGCCGCCCTCCTCTCCACCGAGCAGGACGTCGTCATCATGCAGGGCGAGGCGCTGCTCCCCCTCGAAGGCTGCATCCGGGGCGGTGCCCGGCCCGGCTCGACCGCGCTGAACATCGTCACGGGACCGTACGGCCGGACCTTCGGCGACTGGCTGCGCGACTGCGGCGCCGAGGTCGTCGACCTCGCGGTCCCGTTCCACTCGGCGGTCACCGCCGGGCAGGTCGGGCAGGCTCTCGCGGAGCACCCGGAGATCGACTTCGTGTCGCTGGTGCACGCCGAGGCGGCGACCGGCAACACCAATCCGGTCGCGGAGATCGGCGAGGCGGTCCGGGCGCACGGCGCGCTGTTCATGGTGGACGCCGTCGCGTCGGTCGGTGCGGAGCCGCTGCTGCCGGACGCCTGGGGGGTGGACCTGTGCGTCATCGGCGCGCAGAAGGCCATGGGCGGCCCGGCCGGGGTCTCGGCGGTGTCGGTGAGCCCGCGGGCCTGGGAGCGGCTGGCCGCCAACCCGCGGGCCCCGCGCGGGTCGTACCTCTCGCTCCTGGACTGGAAGGCCCGCTGGATCGACGGGGGCCGCACGGCGCTGCCGCACGCCCCCGCGCAGCTGGAGATGCTGGCGCTCGACGCGTGCCTGGAGCGGATCGAGGCGGACGGCCTGGACACGGTCATGGCCCGGCACGCCTCGGCCGCGGCGGCGACCCGCGCGGGTGCCACGGCGCTCGGCGGCGGGCTGGAGCCGTACGTGCACGAGGCCCGCGACGCGGCTCCGGTCGCCACGACGCTGCGCGCCCCGGCAGGTGTCGACGCCTCGGAACTGGTCGCGCACGCCCTGGCGGCCGACCCGTCGCTTCCGCTGATCGCGGGAGGCGGGCCGCTCTCCAAGGAGATGGTCCGGGTCAACCACTACGGCGCGGACGCCACGCGGGAGGCGGTGCTGTCCTCGCTGGCCGCCCTGGGGGCCGCGCTCGCCGGCGCGGGCCGGGCGACCGATATCGATGCTGCCCGCGAAGCCGTCGCGGAAACCTGGCCGAACAGCTGAATTCAATTCAGCACACACCGTCGCCGATTTAATCGGCACACAAAGGGGAGCTGCTTTTCCGGAAGCAGCTCCCCGCATTCTTCTTCCCCCGTTCTCCGGGCCTAAACGCCACAGTTCCCACGGGTCGGATCCACGTAATCCGAACGGGTGTCACGAGAGTTACAGGGATGTGACCGAACCCACATCGAGGCCGTTATGACCGATTAATTCAGGACAAACGCACACGATCCACTGCCCTGTCGGGCCGAGTCCGCGCCCGCGTGATAACACAGCGGACGCGCCCACCCAACCCCTCGCGACGATGCAATTTTGATTTTTGCTGGGTAAATTCAATTCGCATGACCGCCGCACCAGCAGATTTTGCCCGTGCCCGAAGCGAATTCCTCAGAATCGACACCCCGCGAGTGGAGGACGGAGCCGCGATCTGGCGCATTGCCCGCGACTCCGAGGTCCTGGACCTCAACTCCTCGTACAGCTACCTGCTGTGGTGCCGTGACTTCGCGGCGACCTCCGTGGTCGCCCGCGACGAGAACGGCGAGCCGATCGCCTTCGTGACCGGATACATCCGCCCCGACCGCCCGGAGACGCTCGTCGTCTGGCAGGTGGCCGTCGACCAGGCCCACCGCGGCAAGGGGCTGGCGGCCACGCTGCTGGACGCGCTGACCGCGCGGGTCGCCTCCGACCAGGGTCTGGCGTCGGTCGAGACGACCATCACACCGGACAACACCGCCTCCGACCGGCTGTTCACGTCCTTCGCCCAGCGGCACGACGTGCCGCTGGAGCACGAGGTGCTCTTCGACGGGGCCCTGTTCCCCGAGGGGACGCACCTGCCGGAGGTCCTGTACCGCATCGGTCCCTTCTAGGACCTCCCAGCGCCCCTCCGCGCCCCGCCCGGGCGCGGTCCCCCCGGGCATGCCTGACCCGCCGCCCGTCATGACCCCCCTCGAGCAGGAGATCAGCTGTGACCATCACCCCGCCCGCCCTGAGTGTCTTCGAGAGCCTTGAGTCGGAAGTACGCAGCTACTGCCGCAGCTGGCCCGCGGTCTTCGACCGCGCGCAGGGTGCCCGGCTCACGGACGAGGACGGACACTCCTACCTGGACTTCTTCGCCGGTGCCGGATCCCTGAACTACGGCCACAACAACCCGGTGCTGAAACGCGCGCTGATCGACTACATCGAGCGTGACGG
>NZ_JBHVQX010000043.1:0-66952 GCF_042886395.1 Streptomyces sp. NPDC058008
CGCCGGAAGCCCGCACGGTCCTAGACGGCGGCCGAACCGTTGCGCGCGGACGGTGCCGGAACCACCCCGTTCACCGGCGGGGCCCCCGCCAGCGACGAGACCGTCATCCCCGCCAGCCCCAGCTCCTCCGCCGCGGCGAGCAGCTGCTTCACCTGCCCGGAGGCCGCCCCCGGCGACCGCATGAGCTGCGTCAGCAGGGCCGACACCGTCAGGTTCCGCAGGTCCCCCGAGGTCACGGACCCCAGCACCCGTGTCAGGTCGTCCGTGAACGTCCCCTGTCCGTCGAGCCACGGCCCGGCCAGCGTCCGCGCGGTCTTCGAGTTGTCCACGAACCCGTCCATGCTCTTCCCGAGCGAGACCGACGACACGATGCGGTCGAAGAAGACGGAGTCCCCGCCGACGATGTCGATGTCGGCGTTCTCCAGCCCCGTGGCGAGCACCGTGGCCTGCGCCTCGGCGACCTGGCGCCGCACCTCGAACTCCGCCAGCCTGATCTCCTTCTCCGCGGCCAGCCGCAGCCGGTACTCCTCGTGCCCGCGCGACGCGTCGTCGAGCGCCGCCATCGCGGCGGCCTTCTCGGTGAGACCCGCGGCCTCGGCCTTCAGCTTCTCGCCGATGACCGCCGCGTCGGCGGTCGCCTGGGCCTGCGTCCCCTCCGCGACCGCGAGGGCACCGAGGCGCGCACCCTCCGCCTCGGCCTTCAGCTTCTCGCCGATGACCGCCGCGTCGGCGGTCGCCCGGGCCTGCGTCCCCTCCGCGACCGCGAGGGCCTTCAGGCGCGCACCCTCGGCCTCGGCCCTGAGCCGGGCCTCCGTCGCCTGGGCCTCCGCGAGGCCGGTCTTCTCGATGACCTCGGCCTCCGCCTCCCGGACCTGGACCTCCGCGAGGCCCGCCGCGGCGCTCTCCGCCTGGATGCCTTCCGCCAGCCGCAGCTTCGCCCGCGCGTCGAGGTCGGCGGTCTTCAGCCGGGCGTCCGCCAGCGTGAGCTGCTCCGCCGCCCGGTGCACCGCGGCCGCCTCGGCGGCCTCCGCCGCCTTGATGTCCTTGACGAGCTTCTCCTGCGCCTCGGCCTCCGCCTCGATGATCAGGGACCTGCGGGTGCGCTCCGACTCCTCGACGGCCCGCAGCGTGAGGATCGACTCCTCCTGCTCGGCGACCGTGCGGTCCACCGCGATGCGCTCCCGGATCACGTCCGCGACCTCACGGCGCTCCGCCTCGACCTCCTTCGTCGCCGCGATGCGGTTCAGCTCGGTCTCGCGCTCGCGCCCGATGACCTCCAGCAGCCGGTCCTTCTCGATGCGCTCGTTCTCCACCGCGATGACCCGCTCACGGTTCTTCATCGCGACGGCGACCTCGCGGGCCTGGTTCTCCCGCTGGATGCCGAGCTGCTCCTCGGTGCGGATGAACGCGCTCTGCGCGCCGAACCGCTCCTCCTCCTGCACCCGGGCGGTGGCCGACTCCTCGCGGGCCCGCAGCGTCTCGACCTCGCGGCGCTGCTTGATCTCGGCCTCGGCCTGCCGGCGCTCCAGCTCCAGGATGGTCTCCCGGGCGTCCACGTCCTGCCGGGTGATCTCCTTCTGCTCGGTGCGCTGGAACTCGTTGGTCCGCACGTGCTCGATCGCCGTCAGCTCGGTGATCTTCCGGATGCCCTGCGCGTCCAGGATGTTGGCTCCGTCGAGCTGCGCCATCGGCGTCTGCTCCAGGAAGTCGATCGCGGCGTCGTCGAGGTGGTAGCCGTTCAGATCGGTGCCGATGACCCGGATGATCCGGTCCCGGAACTCCTCACGCTTGGTGTAGAGGTCCACGAAGTCCAGCTGCTTGCCCACGGTCTTCAGCGCCTCGGAGAACTTCGCGGCGAAGAACTCCTGGATGGCGGCCTTGTCGCTCGCCCGCTCGGTGCCGATGGCCTGCGCGACCTTGATGACGTCCTCGACCGTCTTGTTGACCCGGACGAAGAAGGTGATGTGGATGTCGGCGCGGATGTTGTCCTGGCAGATCAGGCCCTCGCGCCCGGTACGGCGGATCTCGATGGTCTTCACCGAGATGTCCATGGTCTCGGCCTTGTGCAGCACGGGCAGGACCACGGCACCGGTGAAGGTGACGTCGACCTTCTTGGTCTTGGAGATGATCAGCGCCTTCCCCTGCTCCACCTTGCGGAAGAGACGGGTGACGACGAAGGCCAGGGCGATGGTGATGAGCAGGACAACGGCGATGAGCACGCCGATGCCCAAGGAGATGGCATCCATGACAGTCCTTGGGGCTGGTGAGACGTACGAGAAGAGTGAGGCGCGCCCGTGTGACGGCACGCGGAACCACGGGCCCGGGGGCCCGGAAGTCTGAAGCCGGGTCAGACGGCCTTGCGCGGCAGCGGGCGCGGGGCGATCGCCGCGTCGTACGGCGAGACCCAGAAGAACTCGCCGTCCGCGTCGTAGGCGTAGAGGAGCCCGGTACTGCCGGAGGTGAACACGTCACCCGGCGCGGACGGCCCCTGCGGCTGCCGTACCTGCACGATGGCGGTCGATCCGTCGGCGGCCGCGACCTCGGCCTGGCCGAAGTCGGCGCTGACGGAACCCGTGCGGATCGTGCAGACCTGACCCACGAAGTCCTCACGCGATGGAGGAGGCTCCGCCGGGAAGTACCGGCGGAATCGGCGTACGAGCATGCGGACCACCCCCCAGGCGATCAGGAGCGCACCCGCCAGGACGGCGAGGTGGAGTACGGCCCGCGGCGTGCCGGTGGCTCCGCCGCGGAGCACCAGGACGGAGCCGGTCAGGCCGGCGAACCAGGAGACGGCGATGAACAGCGACACCGACACGGAGACGGGCACCCCGCCGAATCCGACCGCGTCGGTGTCCAGGTCGGTGTCGAAGGAGTCGTGCCCGGCGGCCCCGGCCAGCACCAGCAGCCAGAAGCAGATGACGACCACCAGGGCGGCGCCCAGGACGACGGCCGGGAAGGAGACCGCCGCGGAAAGGAATTCGGTCATCGTGCCCTGCCCCCGTCCCACCTGTCGCGTACGGCAGGCAGGGGCCGGGGCGCCGGCGCTGCGACACCGTGAACGGTCCCGCAGCAACCGGTTCTTTCCCCCGTGTTCCCCCGTAACCCCCGTACTTCCCCCGTGTGTTGCTGCACTGATCGTGCCAGTCGGGGCGGTCCTGGCGCATTGCCGGAATCCGGCAGGGTTCACGCGTCCGGCCTGCCGGGCACCGGCACCGGCTCCCGCGCGTTGGACGGTTGACATCGCTGTTCATGTACGGAGGAGTGCGCTGTGGCGGAGCCCGAGATCGACGAGAGGTTCCTCGGGGGTTATGCCCGCATTCTGGCCGAGGTCGCGGACACGGGCCGCCGGCTCACCCGGGACGAGCTGGAGACCCGGCGCACCCTGGGCCGTGAGGCCGCGGAGGCCGGACACCAGCTGCGGGCCCTGGTGCGGCGCCACCTCGCGGAGACCCGCTCCCACTGGCCCCGGACGGGGGCGGGGACGGCGCCCACCGATGCCGTGCTGAGCGCCGTGGAACAGGCGGTCGACGCCTTCGCCGAGGGCTTCGAGCGCGCGCAGCGCCTCACCGTGCGGCGGGAGGAGGCGGCACGGCGGGAGTTCATCGACGACCTGCTGTACGGGCGCAGTGACCTGGGCAGGCTCGCCGAGCGCGCCACCCGCTTCGGGCTGCGGCTGTCGCGCGCCCACGCCGTCGCGGTGGCGTCGGGCCCCGAGGCGTACACCGAGTCCGACGCGGTGCCCCGCAGCGTGGAGGCGGCGCTCCTCGCGCGCTTCAGCGGCCGGAAGATCCTGATCACGACGAAGGACGGGCGTCTGGTCTGCATAGCCCCCGGCAGCCAGCCGGACGTCCTGCGCTACTTCGCCAAGCAGGCCCACGCCGCGACCGACGGCCACCAGGTCGCGGTCGGCCGCCCGCACCGCGGTCCGGGCGGGGTGGTCCACTCCTACGACGAGGCGCTGGACGCCCTCGACCTGGCGCAGCGCATGGGACTCGACGACCCCGTGCTGTACGCCGCCGACCTGCTGGTCTACCCGGTGCTGACCAGGGACCGGCAGGCGATGGCCGACCTGGTGCGCAGCGAGCTCGGCCCGCTCAAGGAGGCCAGGGGCGGCCCCGAACCCCTGCTGCGGACGCTGTCCGAGTACTTCGACGCCGGGTGCGTGGCCGCCGAGACGGCGCGCCGGCTGTCGCTGAGCGTGCGCGCGCTGACGTACCGGCTGGAGCGGATACACCAGCTGACCGGATCCGACCCGTCCGACCCGATGCACCGTTACACGCTTCAGACGGCCGTGATCGGCGCCCGGCTGCTGGACTGGCCGGCGAAGGAGCTCTGACGTGCCCCCGGTGCGGGGAGGCGGTACGCCCCGGTGCTCCGCGGGGCGTGCGGTCCCTCGCTCGGGGCCGCACGTCCGCGCGGGCGGGTGCCTACAGGTCGAACTCGTGCGGCGGCAGGTCGAGTGCGAAGCACGCCTCGCGCACGACGGCCCGCTCCGACGCGTCGAAGTCGCCGTCGGCGCCGCCGATCACGATGCCGATCTGGATGACGGCACGCGCCTCGGCGGGCTTCTTCTTCGCCTTGGCGATCTCCTGGAGCACGCTGACCTTGCCGAAGGCGAAGTCCGCGGTCAGCTTGTCCACATAGGAGTTGAACCGGCGCTGAAGGTCGTCGGCCGGGAAGTTCTGCAGCACGTCGTTGGTGCCGATCAGCGTGGCGACGCGCTGCCGCTCGGACGGGTCGATGGAACCGTCGGCGGCGGAGACCAGGGCGCACATGGCCATGCTCGCGTCCCGGAACGCCCCGCTCTTCAGGTCGTTCTTCTTCGCCTCCAGCTGCGTCTGCATCGACGACGCGGATTCCTTGATCCGATCCCAAAGGGCCATGACGTCTCCATGTGTTGCGTTGCCTGTGATGCGCGAACGGATCGAACTCTACAACCGTGTAGAAGCACGGGGGGCGGTGATCGGCGGCACGGCGTCCGGCACGGCCGTTATCGGCCACTCAGTAGGATGCGGCGGATGAACAGGCCCACAGGTACGGACGGCGGCTCCCAGGACGGCCCGCGGCTGCCGCGGCGCGGCCAGGGACAGCTGGAGTCCCAGGTCCTGACCGTGCTGCGCTCGGCGGGCGGCCCGGCGACGGCCGGCTGGGTGCAGGAGCACCTCGACGGAGACCTCGCCTACACCACGGTGATCACGATCCTCTCCCGCCTCTACGCGAAGAAGGCCGTGACCCGCACCCGCCAGGGCCGTTCCTACGCGTGGACCCCGGCCTCCGACGAGGCGGGACTCGCTGCCCTGCGCATGCGCCGCGTGCTGGACGGGGAACACGACCGGGAGGCCGTCCTGGCCCGCTTCGTCTCCGCGCTGTCCCCCGGCGACGAGGCCAGGCTCCGCGCGCTGCTCTCCCGCGCGGACGACGACGGCCAGGACGGCACCGACGGCGGCCCGGACCGCACCGGGTGGCCCGACGACTCCGGCGGCCCCGACGACCGCGCCGCCCCGGAAGGCTGAGAGCCACCACGATGGGCGTCTTCGTCTACCTGCCACTCGTCCTGCCGCTGACCGCGCTGCCCATGGCGCGCCTCGCCGAACAGCATCTGCACCCCAGGAGCGCCACGCTCGTGCTGGCGGCCGTCGGTTCGACGCTGGCCCTGTGCAGCACGCTCTGCCTGGCCCTGCTCATGGTGGTGGGCACGGCCCAGCTCCCCGGCAACCCGCTGCCCGACGGCTGGTCGGACCCCGAGGTGCGCGAGGCGGTGCCGTACGAGCACAAGGCCGGCCAGATCGCGATCGGCGTCCTCGCCGGGGTGCTGGCGGCCTGCGGCAGCACCCTGCTGCGGCACACCAGGACCCGGGCCCGCGCCGCCGACGCGCTGCGGTACGCCACCCGCCACGGCGCCTCGGGGGACATCGCGCTGGTCCCGTCCCCCGACCCGTACGCGTACGCCCTCCCGGGGCGGCGGGGGCGGGACGGCCGGGTCGTCGTCTCGACGGCGATGATGGACTGCCTGGACGACCGCGAACGGCGCGCGCTGGTCGCCCACGAGCGGGCGCACCTGGCCGGCCGCCACCACCGCTATCTGCTGATGACCCAGCTCGCGGCCCGCGCCAACCCGTTCCTGCTGCCCCTGCGCACGGCGGTGGCGTACAGCACCGAACGCTGGGCGGACGAGGAGGCGGCGTACGCGGTCGGCAGCCGCCGGGTGGTCGCCACGGCGGTCGGCAAGGCGGCCCTGTTCTCGCACCGCGGCCGGGGGCCCGCCGTGCTCCCGGCCTTCGCGGCGCCGGGCCCCGTGCCCCGCCGGGTGGCGGCGCTGCTCGACTCCGGGCCCCCGGCCGGGCCCTGGCCCCGGGTCTCCGCCCATCTGGCCGTGGCGGCGGTGACCGCGACGGTGGGGACGGCCGCGTCGGCGCTGTCGTCGCTCAACGCGACGGTGACGCTCGTCGGCATCCTCCACGCGGCCACCCCGCTCTGACCGGCCGCCCGCGTCAGTCGGACTCGCGCCCGGCGTGCTCCGGCGTGAGGTCGTCGTGCGACGGCATCGGCCGCTCGTCCGCGGCGGCGGCGGGCTTCTTGCCCCGGCCGGCCAGGACCGCCTGGAGCTTCGACGCCACCGGTTCCGTCCACCGGGCGGTGAGGGGACCGACGATCACCAGGATCAGCACGTACGCGGTCGCGATGGGACCGATCCGCGGTTCCGTCGCCACGGCCAGACCGGCGATGACGATGGAGAACTCGCCGCGCGCGACGAGCGTGCCGCCCGCGCGCCAGCGGCCCCGCGGCCCGATCCCGGCCCGCCGGGACGCGTACCAGCCGGTGCCGATCTTCGTGAAGACCGTGACGATCGCCAGCAGCGCCGCCGGAAGCAGCACGGGCGGGATCTCCGCCGGATCGGTGGACAGGCCGAAGAAGACGAAGAACACCGCGGCGAACAGGTCCCGCAGCGGCGTCAGCAGCTTGCGGGCGCCCTCCGCGACCTCGCCGGACAGGGCGATGCCCACCAGGAACGCGCCCACGGCCGCGGACACCTGGAGCTGCTGGGCGACCCCGGCCACCAGGACCGTCAGCCCGAGGACGACGAGGAGCAGCATCTCCGGGTTGTCCGAGGACACCGCGCGGCTGATGAGCCTGCCGTGGCGCAGCGCCAGGTACAGCACGAACCCGACGGTGCCGAGCGCGATCAGCAGGGCGATGCTGCCGCCGGCCAGGCCGACGCCGGCCAGCATCGCGGTGAGCAGCGGCAGGTAGACGGCCATCGCGAGGTCCTCGATGACGAGGACACCGAGGATGACGGGCGTCTCACGGTTGCCGAGCCGGCCCATGTCGGTCATGACCTTCGCGATCACGCCGGACGACGAGATCCAGGTGACGCCGGCGAGCGCGACGGCGCCCACCGGCCCCCAGCCGAGCATCAGGCCGGCCGCCGCGCCCGGTGTCGCGTTGAGCACGAAGTCCACCGCCCCGGACGGGTACTGCGTCTTGAGGCTGGTGACGAGTTCCGAGGCGCTGTACTCCAGCCCCAGGAGGAGCAGCAGGAGGATGACACCGATCTCCGCCCCGATGGCGGTGAACTCCTCACTGGCCCCGAGCGGCAGCAGACCGCCCTCCCCGAACGCGAGCCCGGCCAGCAGGTAGAGCGGGATGGGCGAGAGCCCTATCCGCCCGGCGAATCTTCCGATGATGCCGAGCCCCAGGATGACGGAACCCAGCTCCACCAGCAGTGCAGTCGTGTCGTGCACGGTCAGCCCTCCGCAATGATCTCGGAGAGCGTGTCGACGCCCTCACGCGTTCCTACAACTACGAGCGTGTCCCCGATGGCCAGCCGGAAGTCCGGACCCGGCGACGGATGCGCGCTGTGCGTGCGCAGCACCGCCACGATCGAGGCCCCGGTCCGCGTCCGCGCCCGGGTGTCCCCGAGCAGCCGGCCGCCGTACGGGGAGCGGGTGCCGAGCGGGATGTGCTCGGTGACGAGGTCGATGCCCTCGGTCCGCACGGCGTCGATCGGGGCCGCGTCGATGAGGTGCGCGAGCCCGGTGGCCTCCGTGGTGGTCAGGGGTACGGAGAGCAGGCACGAATCTGGGTCGTCCTTCTCGTAGAACCCCAGGAACCGCCGGCCGTCGTGATGTACGACGACGGAGATGTGCTGCCCCGACTCCGTGGTGTAGTCGTACTGGACACCGACTCCGGGCAGTGACGTGCGGTGGGTTCCCATGGCTTCCTCCCGAGGAGCGCGCGGTGGCTGGACGACGCTTTTGATCATCTCTTTAGCTGCTCATTACCCTAACGGGCGTACCTGTCCGGCCGCCGGGGGCGGCGGGACAGGAGCGGACATGGGTGTGCCCGGCCGGTGAACGACCATCGGCCGGGCACGGGGTGGTGCGTGGTCAGTCCCTGATCTCGATCTTCTCGCCGTCGGCCGCGGGGGAGGGGGCCGCGGGTGCGGTGCCCTCCGTCCTGCCCTGGAGGTTCTTGAGCAGCGCGCCCAGGTCGACGCCCGTGGTGGAGTTGAGGAGTTCCAGTCCCTGGGCCACGTTGTCGGTCACCGTGCGCGAGAGCCGGCTGGCTCCGTCCGTCGAGATGACCGTCATCTTGTCGATGGCGCTCAGCGGCTCGGCCGCCTTGGCCACGACCTGCGGGAGCACCTCGACCAGCATCTGGAGCACGGCCGCGTCGCCGTACTGCGCGAAGGCGTCGGCCTTCTTCTGCATGGCCTCGGCCTCGGCCGCGCCCCTCGCGGCGATGGCGGCGGCCTCGGACTCACCCTCGATGCGTACGGCGTCGGCGAGGGCCGAGCGGTGCAGCTTCTCGCCCTGACCGGTGAGGCGGGAGCGCTCCGCGTCGGCCTCCGCCTCCTTCACCTGGGCGATGCGGCGGGCCTCGGCCTCCTGCTCGGCCCGGTAGCGGGCGGCGTCCGCGGGCTTGCGGACCTTGGTGTCGAGCTCGCGGTCGGTCAGGGCCGCCTGGCGTTCGGCGACCTTCTCCTGCTCGGTGAGGACCTCCTGCTGGCGGGCCGCCTCGGCGAGGGGGCCGGCGGCGTTGGCCTTGGCCGCGGCGGCCTCGGTCTCGGCCTTGATCTCGGCCTGCTTCAGGTAGAACGTCCGCTCGGCGACGGCGATCTCCTCGGCCGCCTTCAGACGGGCCTGCTCGGAGGCGCGCCGGGCGATGGCCTCGGCGATGTCGGCCTCCTGCTTGGCGCGGGCGGCCTCGGGACGGCCGAGGTCCTCGAGGTAGGAGCCCTCGGTGGTGATGTCCTGGATCTGGAAGGCGTCCAGGATGAGGCCCTGGCCGGAGAGGCTGGCCTCGGCCTCCTCGGCGACCTGCCCGGCGAACGCGGCCCGGTCGCGGATGATGTCCTCGACGGACATGCGGCCGACGATGGCGCGCAGAGCTCCGGAGAGCACTTCCTGCGTGAAGCCGACGATGCCGTCCTGCTGCTGGAGGAAGCGCTGCGCGGCGGCGCGGATCGCGTCCTCGCTGCCGCCGACCTTGACGATCGCGACGCCTTCGAGGTTGGACTTCACGCCGCGCAGGGTGACGGCGCCGCGCACGGCGACGGGGATGTGCCGGCTGGAGAGGTCCAGGGTGAACTTCTGCTGGACGAACGGCACGACGAAGACGCCGCCGCCGACGACGACCTTCTGGCCGCTGTTGTCGATGCTGGTGCGGCCGGTCACCGGGTCGGTCGACTTCTTGCCGCGGCGGCCCGTGATGATGAAGGCCTGGCTGGGGCCCGCGACCTTGTACCGGGTGATCACGGCCAGGGCCAGGAGCACGAGGAGTACGACGACTCCGACGACGGCGATCACTACTGGACTCATGAGAGGTGTCCCCCTTGCCCTCCCGGTGGGACGGCGGTGTCTTCGGCTGTACGGGTTTCGGACAGACGTATGGCTCTGTGGTGGTCAGCGCTCGACGGGGCGGACCGTGACCGAGGTGGTCGAGAGCGTGGCCTCCACCCAGATCTCGGCGCCGCGCTCGACCGGTACGGCGCTCTTCGCGGCGAACTTCACGGTCTGGCCCGCGAGCCGCAGCAGGACCTCGCCGTAGCCGTCGGCCGGGATCGGCGTGACGACGGACCCCGAGGTGCCGACGAGGTCCTCACCCCGTGGCGTGGCCGCGGTCTGGTCCCGCATCAGGGCCTGGCTGAGCTTCCATGTCAGCCAGGCCGCGACGACACCCGCCGCGGCTCCGGCGGCGACGGCCACCGGGGTGCCCACGTGCGTGGTGCCGAGGACGATCGCCCCGCCGAAGCCCAGCATGGAGAGGAAGCCGGCGATCACGGGCAGGGAGAGCAGACCGTCGAAGAAACCGTTCAGCAGCCCGCCGAGGGCGTCGCCGAGCACCCCTTCGAGGATCCCGTCGAAGATCAGGGAGAGGACGAGAAGGACGATTCCCGCGATGCCCAGACCGAGAAGTACGGTCATGTGATCACTCCCCCCGGTGTTCGGATCCCCCGGTACGCTCCGTCGAACTGGCTGAATGGTCGCATACGGCGCACACCGGGGGCACTGCCGGAGTCCGGCAGTCTTCAGGCCGTTTCGATGCCGGAAAGATGCCCGGCGAGCGTGTCGACCGACTGGAACGTGGCGCCGACCAGGGCGACGTGCTTCCACCGGAGCACGCCGTCCGGCCCGATCAGGAAGACGGAACGGCGCACGCCGATGCCGGGGGCCGCGACCCCGTAGGCCCGGGCGGTCTCCCGTCCCGCGTCGACCAGCAGGGGCATGCGCAGCTCACGGCCGCGGGCGAAGGACTCGTGGCTGTCCAGCCCCTGCGGGCTGATCCCCCACACCTCGGCGTCGAGCCCCTCGAAGGTCTCCAGGCCCGAGGAGTAGGAGCAGAGCTGCCTGGTGCAGACCGCCGTGTTGTCGCCGGGGTAGAACGCGAGGACGACGGCCCGTCCGCGCGCGGCGGAGAGCGTGTAGTCCCGGCGCTGGAAGGTGCCGTCGGCGAGTACGCCGCCGGGCAGGGTGAAGTCCGGTGCGGGCAGGCCGGTCGTGGGTGCTGACGCCATGTCGGTGACTCCTCTGGTGCTGTGCGGGAAGGGGCCGTGCCTCGGGCGGTCGACCGCACTTTCCACGCATCGACACGTTCGACCCATCCGTACCCAGTCCGGCACCGAATATGGAAGGAGTGCGCGGGCACCGGCCCGGCATCCCGATCAGGAGGTACGTGTGGCCGAAACACCGCCGTCGGCAGCGGTGCTCATCCTCCACGGCGGCTACGAGACGGGGCTGGCCGCGCCGGCGCCCGGCGCGCTGAACCTGCCCGGTCTGCGCATGCTGCCCTTCGCGCGCGTGGTCGCCCGCGCGGTGCGCGGGGACCCGGGTGTGCGCGTGCGGCGGGTCCGCTACACCCACCGCGGCTGGAACGGCTCCCGCGAGGACCCGCTGCACGACACCCTGCGCGCGCTGGACGAGCTGCGGCACGAGGCGGGCGACATCCCGGTCGTCCTCCTCGGCCACTCCATGGGAGCCCGTGCGGCCCTGCACGCCGCCGGGCACCCGCTGGTCCGCTCGGTGGTGGGCCTCGCCCCGTGGTGCCCGCCCGGCGATCCGGTGACACAGCTCGCGGGGCGCGACATCGTCCTGCTGCACAGCACCCGGGACCGGGTGACGAGCCCCCTCGCGTCCCAGTCGCTCACGGCCAGGGCACGCAGGGCGGGCGCCCGCACCTGCCTGGTGACGATCCCGGGCAGCGACCACGCGATGATCCGCCGGGCCCCGGCCTGGCACCACCTGGCGGGGCTGCTGGTGACGGGCCTGCTGGGGCTGTCCCCGGTGCCCGGCCGGGTCGAGGAGGCGTTCGGCCTTCCGCCCGGGGCGGCGGCCTCCGAGGGCACGGTGTCGCTGGACGGGCTCGACGCCGGAGCACGGCGTCCGCAGAGATGCGGGGCGGTGCGGGGCGGCAGAGGATGAGGCTCCGGGTGCGCGCCGGCCCGTGGGGGCGGACCGGCCCCCACCCGCCGGGCACGTATCCCTCTGGAGGCTCTGTTGCAGGCCGAAGAGCACGCCGATCCGTCACCCGTCGACAGGGCGGCACTCGCCGCCCTCGTCGGCGCCAGCCCGGCCGGGGTGGCGGTGTTCGACGAGGACCTGCGCTACGTCTACGTGAACCGGGCACTCGAACGGCTCAACGGGGTGCCCGCCGCCGCGCACCTGGGCCGGACCATCGCCGAGGTGCTGCCCGAGGTCGACGTACGGCTGGACGCCCTGCGCCAGGTGCTGGCCGACGGGCGGCCCCGCGAGCTCACCACCAGCGGGCAGACCTGGGCGGACTCCGCCGTGAAGCGGCGCTACTGGCGCGGCGCCTGCCACCGCCTCCAGGAACGGGGACGGGTACGGGGCGTGGTCGTGATCGCCCAGGAGATCACGGCCACCCACGACGAGCAGGAGGAACTGCTGCGGGCCAGGAGCTATCTGACGCTCCTGGACAACGCGGCGTCGAGCATCGGAACGACGCTCGACGCCGGGGCCACCTGCCAGGAACTCGCCGACTTCGTGGTGCCCGTGATGGCCGACGTGGCCGTCGTCGAGATGATCCCGCAGGACGACGGGCGCCCCCGGCGCGACCTGCCGCCCGGAGTGCTGCGCCTGCGGCGGGCCGGCATGGCCACCGTCCCGGAACTCGCCGACGCGCTGGCCCGGTTCGGCGGTCCGGGCGAGGACATCGACTACCAGGAGGACGCGGCCGTGCCCCGCTGCCTGGCCGCCGACGAACCGGTCGTCGAGAACCTGTACGGCGACGAGCAGCTGAGCCGGGCGGCACCCACCCCCGAACGCGTCGCCGCCTACCGCGCCATCGGACTGCACTCGGCCGTCGTCGTCCCGCTCACCGCGCGGGGCCGCCCGCTGGGGGCGCTCAGCCTGCTGCGGGCCGGGGACTCGCCGCCCTTCACCGAAGGGCTGGACGTCGTCGTCGCCCGGACGCTCGCCGGCCGCGCCGCCGTGGACGTGGACCACGCGCAGCGCTACACCCATGAGCACCGCGTCGCCCGGGAGCTCCAGCGGTCCCTGCTCTCCGAGCCGCGCGGGCCGAACGACGGCATCGAGATCGCGTCCCTCTACCTTCCCGCGGGCGAGGGGGCGCTGGTCGGCGGCGACTGGTTCGACGCCATCCCGCTCCAGGGCGGACGCCACCTCAAGGTGATGGGCGACGTGATGGGCCACGGGGTCGAAGCGGCCGTCGCCATGAGCAACTACCGCTCGATGCTGCGCATCATGGCCGAGGACGACCAGCCGCCGCACCGCATCCTGGAGCGCCTCGACAAGGCGGTGGAGCAGTCCGGGCTGGACCGCGCGGCGACCTGCCTGGTCGCGGTCGTCGACCGGCGTGAGGGTGTCTGCGAGGTGGCCAGCGCGGGCCATCCGCCGCCGGTGCTCATCGACCCGGGCGCGTCCGGGGCACGGGTGGCACCGGTGCTGGTGGGGCCGCCGCTGGGCACGGGCCTGGGCGGCTACCGGACGACGGTGGTGCCGTGCGGTCCGGGGACGGTGCTGTTCATGTACACCGACGGGCTGGTGGAGCGCCGGGGCGAGGACATCGACCTCTCGATCGAGCGGCTCACGCGGCTCACCCTGCCGGCCGGCGGACGGCTGGAGGACCTGCTGGAGGAGGTCGTGGACCGCTTCGCGGACACGGCCGAGGACGACATCGCGGTCCTCGTCTCGCGGAGCCGCGGGTACTGAACCGCTCCCCGCGCGCGGGAGCGCGCGGGCCGGCGCCGTCGTCGGTGGCGGCTGCGAGGATGCGCGGCATGGAACCTCTGCTCCTCACCGACATCGAGGCCGCCGTCCGCGACAGCTGGGGCCCGGACACGGCCACGCCCGCGCACCGGCCGCACTGGGATCCGGGGAATCCGGCCCGCGACCAGTGCGGGGTCACCGCCCTCGTGCTCAACGACCTGCTGGGCGGTGAGCTGATCCGGGGCGAGGTGCGGGTCGACGGCGAGCGGGTGGACTTCCACTGGTGGAACCGGCTGGGCCCGGCCCTGGAGATCGACCTGACCCGGGAGCAGTTCGCCCCGCACGAGATCGTGTCCGGCGGTGTGGTCATCGAGCGGCCGGCCGAGATCGTACGGCTCCGCGAGGAGTACGAGCTGCTCGGTGCCCGGGTGCGGGAGAGGCTGCGGACACGGGCCGGGGAGCGGGCCGGGGCGGTCCCGGCCCCCTGACCGGCGGCCCGCTCAGGGGGTCCGCGGCCGGGAGCGCCCGCGCAGCCTGCGCAGGACGAGCAGGGCGGAGGTGACCAGCGGCAGCAGCCCCGCCAGGGTGTTCGCGGTGGTCAGCTTGTCCTGGGTGCCTCTGGCCCGGCGCATCTGCTTGAGGGTGCGCACCACCGCGAGGGCGCTGCTGCCCAGGCTCAGGATCAGGCCGACTCTGGAGTTCGCGGGTTTCCTCGGCATCTGCGTGCCTCCCGGTGACATCGCCGCGTGGCCCCTCGTCCCACGTAACCGGCTCCCGGACGGGCCCGCAATCGGGGCCGTCCGGGGTGTCCGTGCGACGGGAGCGGGCCGCGCGGTCCCGGCGGGTCAGACGAAGAGGAAGCCGGCCGCCGTCGCGGCCCCGGCGGCGGCCCCCGCGACCGTCTGGGCCACCGAGTGGTAACGCAGCGCGACCCTGGACCAGCACACGGCCAGGGCGGGAACACCCGCGCACAGCCACCACGGGGAGTGGACGACGCTGAGCAGGGCGACCACCGCAGAGGCGACCGCCGAGTCGACCGAGATCTTCCAGAACGTGTTGACCGCGAGGAGCACGGTCGTCATGACCCACAGCGAGATCATCGCGATCAGGATGCCGACGGGGGCGTGTCCCAGGACCATGATCAGCACACCGGTGCCGATCGAGCCCAGGATCACCAGGAAGATGGGCGCCCGCTGGGTCCGGTCCACCACGTGGCGGTCGCCCCAGGTGCCGCGCCCGCGCTCCCACTCGATGTAACCGGCGGGGACGAGGCCCGCGCACAGGGCGCCGAGGAAGCCCCAGGGGAGCCCGGTCCAGTCACCCGCGGAGGCCAGCCCGACGGCGAGCATGCCGACGAGCAGCACGTTGCGGGGCTGTAGGACGTCCGTGACCGCGCGGGCCGCCGTGGTGGTCCTGTCCGTGTCGCTCATGCCGTGTGCTTCCTGGTCGCGCGTACCGCGCGGGCAGGGGCCGGCGTCGGCGGCCGCGCGTGAATGTAGCCCTTCACGACGGGGGATGCGTGAAGGGCTACGCGTGCAGTATGACCGTTCGCCGGTCCGCGGACAACTGACCGGTCGGTCAGCCCTGTTGGGCCGGCCGTGTCGCCGCGGCCGGCCCCGGCCGGACACGGTGCGGCGGGGCCGGGCGTCCGGGCGACGCCGGGGGCGGAGGAAACCTGTTCCGGCGGCAATAGACATGACCTATCCGTACGCCTAGGGTTTCTCGTGCAGCCAGGCCATATCAGTGGCCCGGTGCGCAGCAGAAGAGGTGCAGATGCCCCCGGAGTCCCCGTCGCATGCCACGGACCGTCTCGACGACGACGACTACCCCGCGTACACGATGGGGCGGGCCGCCGAGATGATCGGTGCGACGCCAGGCTTCCTCAGGGCCATCGGCGAGGCCCGCCTGATCACCCCGCTGCGCTCCGAGGGCGGGCACCGGCGCTACTCGCGCTACCAGCTCCGCATCGCCGCGCGGGCCCGCGAGCTGGTCGACGGCGGCACACCGATCGAGGCCGCCTGCCGCATCGTGATCCTGGAGGACCAGCTCGAAGAGGCGCTGCGCCTCAACGAGGAACTGCGCAGGCCCGGCGCGGGCCGCGGCGGAGCCGATTCCTGACCGGTGCGCGGGCGCATATCTGTTTCGGCGGGCACAGAAATGCGCGTAATGAGCGGTGAGGGTTTATGTCCTGCGCGGTGGAGCGACGGCGTAGTGATATGACGTACAGCTCACTTGTGCCCGAATCGTGCTACGGTTGATCTCAGTTGCAGTTGTGGTTCCCAAAACTTCAAGTGCACTCGCCGGTTTCACTCCGGCGGGCGCACTTTTGTATTTCCGGTCTCTTCCGGTCGGGGCAATCATTTGCGGCGACGTAGGGCTCGCACGGTGTGAGCCCACGGGCAACGCCCCGAAGGAGATATGACATGGCTACCGGCACCGTGAAGTGGTTCAACGCGGAAAAGGGTTTCGGCTTCATCGAGCAGGAGGGTGGCGGCGCTGACGTCTTCGCCCACTACTCGAACATCGCCGCCACGGGCTTCCGCGAGCTGCAGGAGGGCCAGAAGGTGAACTTCGACGTCACGCAGGGTCAGAAGGGCCCGCAGGCCGAGAACATCACCCCCGCCTGATCGCTCAGGAGTACGACAAGCTGGGGCCCGCACCTTGGGGTGCGGGCCCCAGCTCGTTGCGTTTTTCCCGGCCGTGCCGTGGCCGGTGCACCGAGAAGTAATTCCCGGCGTGTACGGGTCACGGTACGGCGGTCATTTGCAGTCATATGGAGTGCCGAATTCGACCGGTCAACCCGGCGGACGGACTTCGTTCTTCATTATTTCACCGGCTCGTTCTTGCGATTCTTGGCGCCGTACATGGCTGCAGCCGCCCGGAAAGAATCCCTCGATACGTGCCATTCGAGGGAAGGGTTCAGCATTGAACCGCGATCGCACATCTCGCACGAACGACCGATTTTCCCGGACGCGCTCCGGCGGATCCGCCGGCAGCCGGACCGCCAACGGATTCCGCTCGGCGGGGTCCGGCGGCCGGCCCGGCGCGCAGGGCCGCTCCGGCGGGCCGAAGCGCTCCGGCGGCCACGGCCGCCGCTCCTCCGCCGTCACGGGTGAGTTCGCCCTGCCGGTGACCATCACCCCCGCTCTCCCGGCCGCCGAGGCCTTCGCGGACCTGGACATGCCGGAGCCCCTGCTGGCGGCGCTGGCCGCCGAGGGCGTGTCCGTGCCGTTCCCGATCCAGGCGGCCACCCTGCCGAACTCGCTCGCCGGACGGGACGTCCTGGGCCGTGGCCGCACCGGGTCGGGCAAGACGCTCGCCTTCGGCCTCGCCCTGCTCGCCCGTACCGCGGGCAACCGCGCCGACGCGCGCCGCCCGCTGGCCCTGGTCCTCGTCCCCACCCGGGAACTGGCCCAGCAGGTCACCGACGCGCTCACCCCCTACGCCCGGTCCCTCAGGCTCCGGCTGGCCACGGTCGTCGGCGGCATGTCGATCGGCCGTCAGGCCAGCGCGCTGCGCGGCGGCGCCGAAGTCGTGGTGGCCACCCCGGGCCGGCTCAAGGACCTCATCGAGCGTGGCGACTGCAAGCTCGACCGGGTCGCCATCACCGTCCTCGACGAGGCCGACCAGATGGCCGACATGGGCTTCATGCCCCAGGTCACCGAGCTGCTGGACCAGGTCGGACCCGAGGGCCAGCGCATGCTGTTCTCGGCCACCCTGGACCGCAACGTCGACCTGCTGGTCCGCCGCTACCTGCACGACCCGGTCGTCCACTCGGTGGACCCGGCCGCCGGCGCGGTGACGACGATGGAGCACCACGTGCTCTACGTCCAGGGCGCCGACAAGTACGCCACGACCACCGAGATCGCGGCCCGGGAGGGCCGGGTGATCATGTTCCTGGACACCAAGCACGCGGTGGACAAGCTGACCGACCACCTGCTGCACAGCGGTGTGCGGGCGGCCGCGCTGCACGGCGGCAAGTCGCAGCCGCAGCGCACCCGCACCCTGGACCGGTTCAAGACCGGCCACGTCACGGTCCTGGTCGCCACGAACGTCGCCGCCCGCGGCATCCACGTCGACAACCTCGACCTCGTCGTCAACGTCGACCCGCCGAGCGACCACAAGGACTACCTGCACCGCGGCGGCCGTACGGCGCGCGCCGGTGAGTCCGGCAGCGTCGTCACGCTCGTGCTGCCCAACCAGCGCCGCGAGATGACCCGGCTCATGGCCGACGCGGGGATCACCCCGCAGGTCGCCCAGGTCCGCTCCGGCGAGGCCGAGCTGCACCGCATCACGGGGGCCCAGGCGCCCTCGGGCGTGCCCGTGACGATCAGCTCGCCGGTGGCGGAGCGCGGCAAGGGCGGCGGGTCCGGTCCCCGTGGCCGGCGCGGCGCGCGGCCGGGCCAGGGGCGCCGCTCCAACGCCAACACGGCGACGCCCGAGGCGCGTGCCGCCGCGGCGCAGCGCCGGGCCAACAAGGCCGCGTAGTCCCCCGGCCGGGACTCCCGGCCGGTTCCCTTCCCGCCTTCCCCGACGATCTTGACGAGGCACCATGCGCTGTGTCATCGCCCGTTTCCCCTTCGACCTCTTCAAGAACGAGGTGGAGGAATCGATGAAGGGCGTCAAGCCCGAACCCGTCACCGGTGACGCGGTGGTCATCAGCCGCCGTGTCTACCCGGTCAAGCAGGTGGGCGAGATCATCACCCGCCAGGACCGGCGGGACTTCACCGCCGGCGAGGTGACCCGGGCGCTGACGCGTCTCGGTTTCACCTGCCGGCCGGCGGAGGTGCCCGCCCCCGCGGCGCCCCTCAGCCCGCTGGAGAACGCGTCCGCCCTGCTCGGAACGCCCGGCGACGTCTGATCCCGCCGCACAGCCCCGCACACCGCACCCCCGAGGCCCGTCCGGCCCGGGGGTGCGGTGCGCCGGGGCCGGAACGTCTGTAACAGTTCCCCGCCCGGGGCTCGTGTCCGCGCCGTCCCCCGCGCCCGTGCCGGGAAGATCGTTCCGGTGCGGGCCGTGCGGGCCGTGCGGCCGGCGAGAGGACGGGACGACATGAGGAACAGGCTGACCGTGCTCGGTGCGGCCGTGCTGGCGTCGGTGCTTCCGGCCGGGGCGGCCCAGGCCGACGAGACCCACACCGGCTCGCACAACGGGCCGCAGGTGGCGCTGATCGCGACGGGGCAGGTCGACGATCCGCTGGAGGACGTCCTGGAGCACGCCACGGTCCTCGGCACGACGCACGTCATCGGCTGAGCCCCGGCACGGGGCACGCCGGCGCACGGGGCCGAGGCCGCGGTCCGGGCGTCAGGAGGCCGGTACAGGCTTCCTGGCCCGGTCGAGCCGGGGCTCCACTGCGTACCGGAACACCCGTCGGACGGGCGGGGTGCACAGGACCGTGACCATGACGGCCGCGACGACGGACACCAGGACGCGGCCCGGCGGGGTGGAGACGACGGCCGCGTCGAAGAGGCCGAGCTTGACCGCGCCCTTGATGAGGAAGCCGTGCAGCAGGTAGCCGTAGAGCGTGCCCGCGCCCAGCGCGGTCATCCACAGCCTGCGGTTCGGCACCCAGGCGAGGAAGCAGGCGCTGAGCACCAGTGCGCAGCCGAACAGGAACAGGGTCACCAGGGCTCCCGACCAGGCGGGCGAACCGAGCTGCTCGGCGCCGTACCGGCGGAAGAACCACGAGGTCGTGGTGCGCGGCACCGCCCAGTAGGCGGCCGCCAGGGCCACCAGGCAGAGCGGCACGGACGCGACGCGCACGGCGCGGCGCCGTACGAAGTCGAAGTGGGCGGGGCGCAGTTGGAGGCCCAGGACGTAGTACGGCAGGAACTGAAGGATCCGCTGGAGCTGGAGGTCCCCGCCGATGTTGCTGGTCACCGCCCCCATGGCCGCGATCACCAGGGCCACCGCGACGGGCCACCGGACGGTCTGCCAGAAGGGGGTCGTGAGGCGCCAGAGGAACAGCGCGGGCAGGAACCACAGCAGCCAGTAGGGGGTGAGGGGGCTGAGGGGGAACTGCGGGGAGCCGGTGAGGCGTTCGAAGACGGTGTAGGCGATCTCGAATACGGCGTAGGGCACCACCAGGCCGGTGACGAGCTTCCACACCCGGTCGGAGCGCAGTTCGAGGCCGCGGGAGAAGTATCCGGCGATGATGATGAAGACCGGCATGTGGAAGGTGTAGACGAACGTGTAGAACGTCTCCACCACGCGCCCGCTGCCGGGCAGGGGTTCCCAGGAGTGCCCCACCGCGACGAGGACGATGGCCAGGTACTTCGCGTTGTCGAAGAACGGGTCACGGCCGGGGCGGGCCGACGGGGTGACCGGCTTTCCGTCCCCTGCGGCGTCCGGCCCCGTGGGGCGTGAGGTCAGCGAGGGCATCCGGACACCCTAAGGGCTCTCCGGCGGTCCCCGTCGGGCACGGTGCGGCCCCGCGAGGCGCGGTCACGGAGCGCGCGAGCCCGGCGGGCGCGCGTCCGGCGCCCCGCCGCACCCCGCCCCCGGGGCGCGGCCGGCAGGGCCTCCGGCGCCCTGCTCAGGGGGTCAGGACCAGCTTTCCGGTCGTACGGCGCGCGAGCAGGTCCTCGTGGGCGCGGCGGGCGTCGGTGAGCGGGTAGCTGCTGCCGGTCACGGGCTTGAGGCGGCCCTCGGCGGTCAGGGCGAAGAGCTCCTTGAGCGGGCCGCCGACCGCGCCGGGAGCGCTGAGGGCGGGGCGCAGCCAGAACCCGACGACGGAGGCGTTGAGGCGGCCGAGGCGGGCCGGGTCGACCGGGGTGAAGCCGGTGCGGGCGGAGTTGCCGTAGGTCACCAGCCGGCCGAAGGACGCCAGGGAGTCCAGTGCCCGGTCGAAGAGCTCGCCTCCGACGGCGTCCAGGACGACGTCGGCCTTCCGCGCGAGGGGGTAGGAGACCACCGCGTCCGCGCCCAGGTCCAGGGCGAGCCTTTCCTTGGCCGGGGTGGACGCCTGGGCGAGGACCCGGCCCGCCCCGAACTCCCGGGCCAGCTGGACGGCGAGGCTGCCGACGCCGCCCGCCGCCGAGTGCACGACGACGCTCTCGCCCTCGCGCAGCCGTGCGGAGGACCGCAGCAGGTGCCACGCGGTCAGCCCCTGCACCATCAGGGCGAGTGCCCGGGCGGCGTCGAGGTCCTCGGGGATCTCCAGGACGGCGGACTCCTTGGCGGTCACCTGTTCCGCGTACCCGTGCGAGACCCGGGCCAGCACCCGCCTGCCGTCCGGGGTGCGGCCCACGACCTCGCTGCCCGGGACGTGGGGCAGGGCGTCCGCGCCGAGGTAGGAGCCGTCCACCTGATGGGTGTCGGCGAAGTTCACCCCCGCGGCCTCGACGGTGAGGAGCAGCTCCCCGGGGCCGGGCACCGGAGCGGGCAGTTCCACGGGGCGCAGGACTTCGGGACCACCGAAGCGGTCGAACTGGATGGCGAGCATGCCGCACGGTACCGCGCGAGCCCCCGCGGGCACCCGGGGTCCCGCCTTCCGGTGTCGGTCTTTTTGTGAGGACCAGGGCAAAAACAGTACAAACGGTTTGTTATGGCTGTGACTCTGCGTCCGGGGCCGGGGGCATGGAAGGGGCAGCCGCTGCCGTAACGCCCGGCCCGCCCGCACGCACCGCAGCCGCGGCGCGTTCCGGCAGGACCGCGCGGTCGGGAATCAGCCGTGGTCAGGGCCCTGGTGGCCTGCCAGACTGCGGCCATGAGCGATCTTCTCCACGACAGAGTCGTCCTGATCACCGGGGCGAGCAGCGGTATCGGTGCGGCGGCGGCCCGGGTGTTCTCCGCGGAAGGCGCGACGGTCGTCCTGGCCGCGCGCAGGGAGGACCGACTGGCCTCGCTGGTAGCGGAATTGACGGACAAGGGGGCTCAAGCCTCCTATGTCGTCTGCGACGTCACGGTGGCGGAGGACGCGGCCCGGGCCGTCGGCTTCGCGGTCGACACGTACGGCCGGCTGGACTCGGCCTTCAACAACGCGGGCCTCGGCGGCGACCGGACCCCTCTGCACCTCATGGGGGACGACGTCTACGACGCGGTCATGGAGGTGAACGTGCGCGGCGTCTGGAACTGCCTCCGGCACGAGATCGCGGCCATGCTGCCGAACTCCGGGGGCTGCTCGATCGTGAACAACAGCAGTGTGGGCGGGCTGGTGGCCATACCGGCGGCCGCGCCCTACATAGCCGCCAAGCACGCGGTCGTCGGGCTGACGCGGGCCGCCGCGGACGAGTACGCCCAACAGGGCATAAGGATCAACGCCGTCGCGCCGGGCACCACCCGCAGCGAGATCACGGCGGACTGGTTCGGACGCAACCCGGGTCTGGAGGAGATGGTCAACAGCCGTACCCCGCAGGGACGTACGGCCGAGCCCGAGGAGGTCGCCCACGCGGTGGCCTGGCTGCTCAGCGACCGCTGCCCCTTCCTCACGGGAACGGTCCTCCCGGTCGACGGCGGCTTCGTCAACCAGTAGGAGAATCCCGGCCCCCGGGCCCCGTCCTAGCCGCGGGGGCCGCTCAGCCGGCCCCGGAAGACCGTTTCTTCATCCTGCGTCGCCGTGACCAGGACCGAGGTCTCACCGGGGGCGGCGGGCAGGATCTCCGCCTCGATCCAGCAGGGCCGGTCGAACTCGGCGTACCGCTCGAACGCGCTGGTGACGGTGGTCGCTTCGAAGGAGTCGGGGTACACGGCGGCGTTGGCGGCCTGGTGGGCGGCCTCCATCAGGACGAGCCCCGGGACGTGGTCGACCGGGTGGTCGTACAGCACCGTGTTGTCCACGTCGTTGCGCAGTCGCCAGTGGAGCGGACGGTCGCCGGGGGCCAGGACGACATCGGCCGGGGCGGGCCGTCCGACGGTGCGGGGTTCGACCGGAGCGGGCAGCGGCCAGGCGTTCCAGTCGACCGCGAGGTGGTCGCCGCGCAGCCTGCGGTAGGCGCGTGGAGAGATCCAGCCGAACTCGGAGTCGGCTCTGGCCATCATGGTGCCGCCCTGGTGGACACGGACGTCCATACCGAGTGAACTGACGGTCCGGCCACGCTTCTTGGGCTCGGTGACCGACACCTCGACGGTGAGGTCGCCGGATCCCCCGGGAGGCACGGCGAACCCGGGAGTGACGGTGAAGTCGAAGTAGTGCAGCAGGGTTTGATCGGAGAGAGGGACGCCGTACGCCGCGTGCGCGATGACCAGGCCGCTCTGCCGGATGGTCTGGGTGAGCACCCGGGGGTCGTACGGGAGCCCGGAAAGAGGTGCGGGCCATCTCGCGGAGAGCGAGAACTCGCCATCTTCCCGTCTTCGCCATGCGGTCAGGAACACCATGTCGGAACGTCCCAGGTGGACGTACTCCTTAGGGACCCCGTGCAGGTCCTCCGCCGTGGTGTGCGGCGGGTGCGGAACAGCAGGTATGTCGGGCACGGCCCTCCCGGACATGGCGCAAAATGGTCATTACGGCGCTGATATGATACCGGTTCACCGGTACTTTTTGAAGAAGCGTCAGGCCACGTTCAAGGGGAGCGCGAGTTGGCACGACAGCAACGGGCGATCCGCACGCGCAGAATCTTCCTGGAAGCCGCGGCAGAGGTGTTCGACGAGCACGGCTACGACGCCGCGACGATCGCCGCGATCCTCGACCGGGCCGGCCTGACGAGGGGCGCCCTCTACTTCCACTTCACGTCGAAGGAGGAGCTGGCCCGCGGTGTCCTCCAGGAGGCGGTGACCTCGGACGGGGTCACCCCGCAGACCTTCAAGCTCCAGGAATGGGTGGACATAGCCCTCCTGCTCGCCTACCGGCTGCCCAGGGAACCCCTGCTCAGCGCCTCGATCAGGCTCTCCGTCGACCCACGGGCGCGCGGACTCTTCGGCACCCGCTGGCCGGACTGGATCGCCCTCGGCACGGAGATCCTCACCGAGGCGAAGGAGCGCGGCGAGCTCCTTCCGCACGTCGATCCGGGCGCCACGTCCCGGCTCTTCGTGGGGGCGTGGACCGGGGTCCAGCTGGTGACCGAGTCCATGGCCGAGCCGCCCGACCTGGTGGCGGAGATCTCCGCCCTCTTCGAGCTCATCCTCCCCAACAACGCGGTCCCGGGCGTGCTCGCCCGGCTCGACACCTCCCCGCACCGCGCGGCACGCATCATCGAACAGCAGCGGGCGGTCGCCGTTTCCTGACCGCCGGGGGCGGCCGCGGACCGCGCTGCCGGGCGTCACCCGATCGGGCGCCGGTGCCTGCGAAGGGGCTGGTCGGCGCGCATGGTGGCCCTATGTGGCTTCGCCGAACAGCCGTGTGCGCCATGGTCGTGCCGCTGGCCTTCCTGGTGCTCAGGGACGCGCCGGTGCGGCCGGCCACGCCCGACGGCGCGACGGCGGAGCGGGCGGCGCCGGCCGGGGTCCCGCGGCCCGCGATCGTCAGCCGGGCGCAGTGGCACGCGGACGAGAACCTCGTCAGGGAGGACGCGGTGTACACGGGGGCGGTGAAGGCCGTCTTCGTCCACCACACCGGCCACACCAACGGATACGACTGCGCCGACGCCCCGGAGATGCTCCGGGCGATGGAGCGGACCCACGTCCAGGGCGAGGGCTGGGACGACATCGGCTACAACTTCGTCGTCGACCGCTGCGGGACCATCTACGAGGGCCGGGCGGGCGGGGTCGGGCGCTCGGTGCGCGGGGCCCACACCACCGGGTTCAACGCGCACAGTGTGGGGATCGCGGCCCTCGGCACCTTCGACGCCGGTGTGCCGGTGCCGAAGGCGCTCATCGAGGGGATCGCGAAGGTCGGCGCCTGGAAGCTGGACCGGAGCATCGACCCGCGCGGCATCGTGCGGATGGTCTCGACGAACGGCGAGAGCCGCTACAAGCGCGGCGAGGTGGTCTACCTCCACGCGGTGGCGGGCCACCGCGACACCTATCAGACGTACTGTCCCGGCGAGGCGCTCTACGCCCGACTCCCCGCGATCCGGGCCGAGATGGCCGGACTGCGGGACCGCGCGCGCTGACCGGGCGCCCCTGGCCGGCTACCGGGCGACGTACTGGGTGAGGACGGCCTGCACCTCGTAGATGTCGACGCCCTTGGTGAACGTCTTCTGGATCGGGGTGGAGGAACCGGAAAGCCAGATCTTGAGCTCGGCGTCCAGATCGAAGGTTCCCGCGGTCTCCACCGCGAAGTGCGTGATGCTCCGGTACGGAATGGAGTGGTACTCCACCTTCTTGCCGGTGATCCCCTGCTTGTCGATGAGGACGAGCCTGCGGTCGGTGAACAGGATCGTGTCGCGGATCAGCAGGTACGCGGCGTGCACCTGCTCGCCCGGCCCGAGCAGACGCGCGTAGTCACGCTGCGCAGCGGCCGGATCGACGGTGTGCGCGTTACCGAACAGTGCCATGGGAGACCCTCCACCCGAGTGAATGTGCGGACGTCGGACGCGTCGAAGCCCGAAGAAAAGAATATCGGCGGCTTATCTGTTCGTGCCCTCGCACATTCCCGGAGCACAGCGGAGGAAATACCGTCATGCCGGCATCACCCCTCGCCAAGCGGCCCGTCGAATCGGTGCTCGCCCTTCTGCTCGTCCTCCTGAGCGTGCTCGGCCTCGCGGGCCGCGCCGCCGCCGCCCCCGCCCAGGCCCCCGCCAAGGCCCCCGCCCGGACGGTGCCGGCCCTGGCCGCCCCCGCCCGGGCCGCCGTCGCGCCGACCGTCACGGCGGTCACCACGGGCACGGACTGGGACCGCATCGCCGAGTGCGAGAGCAGCGGCCGCTGGAACACGAACACCGGCAACGGCTACCACGGCGGACTTCAGTTCGCACCCTCGACCTGGAAGGCCTACGGCGGCGGACAGTACGCACCCCGCGCCGACCTCGCCACCCGGTCCGAGCAGATCGCCGTCGGTGAACGCGTCGCCCGCTCGCAGGGCATGGGCGCCTGGCCCACCTGCGGCCGCCTCGGCGCGAGCGGTACGTCGCACTCCTCCTCCGGGAAGCACTCCTCGTCGGGTGACAGCGCGCAGAGCGCCCCCCAGCGCCAGTCGTCCGGCGGCTCGGGCAACGGTTCCTCCGGCAGCTCGTCCTCCGGCAGCTCGTCCTCCGGCGGTTCCCCGTCCGGCGCCTCCTCGTCCGGCACCTCCGTCTCCGGCAGCGCGAACGACGACGACAGCACCGTGACGCACCACTCCGAGGACCTCGTCGACGCGGACACCTACGTCGTCCAGCCGGGGGACTGCCTGTCGGTGATCGCCGAGCGCGCGGACGTGTCCGGTGGCTGGCACGCGCTGTACGAGATGAACCGTGACGTCCTGGACCAGGGTCCGCACCTCATCTTCCCCGGTCAGCGCCTTCAGCTGAAGGCCTGAGCATCCGGGCTCCCCGGATCCCCGCCCCCCTGAACGCCTGAACGCGAACGTCCGAACCGCGACGGTCCGAGGAGTGACGAGCAGTGTCCCCCCAAGCCCCGCCGGTCCACACCGGCCACGGTGCCGGCCCCCGCTCAGCGGCTGACGGAGCCCGCGCCCCGCGCGCCGGACGCCTTCCCGGAATCGGCCTCGTAGCGGCGGCACTCAGGGTGGTGACACGGCCCGGGACCCCACTGCGGGACGAAGATGCCGAGAGTCTTGTGCCGCGCCAGCACGGTCGCGACGGGCTGCTCGCAGGCCGGGCACACGTACTCCGCCGTCCGCCGGCCGGTCTGACGCTCGGTTCTGGTCATGCTTTTACGGTAGTACCGAAAGGCGCATCAAGGAATATCACAGACTTTTCACCGGAGCTCGCGCCCGAGCCGGTTCCGGGCGCCGGGGGACCCGCGCCCGAGCCACGAGGGGCGGTCCCGGCCGGAACCTGGTGCCATGGAGCGGGGGACGCCTCGACGAAGGGACCACCCGGTCATGGCACGCGCACCGTCACCGGCCGCAGTCCTGCTCTCCGTGCACGCCGTCGTCTTCGACACCGACGGGGTGATCACCGACTCCGCTCCGGCACACGCCGCGGCCTGGAAACTCGCGTTCGACGCCTGTCTCGCCTCCTACGACGGCCAGCCGCCCTTCGACGAGGCGGAGGACTACCGGCGCCATGTCGACGGCAGATCACGCCGGGACGGTGCGGCGGCCTTCCTGGAGTCCAGGGGCATCGACCTCCCCGAGGGACGCCCCGACGACCCCCCGGGCACCGGGACGGTGTGGGCCGTCGCCGCACGCAAGGACGAGGCGTTCACGCGGAGCCTGCGCACCGAACCGATCGCGGTGTGGCCGGGGACGGTCCGCCTCCTGCGGGTACTGCACGACGCGCGGGTGCCGCTCGCCGCCGCGTCCGCGTCCCGGCACGCGACCGAGCTGCTGGCGGGTGCGGGGCTGCTGGACCTGTTCACGGCGGTGGTCGACGGCAACGAGGCGCGCCGCCTGGAACTGCCCGGCAAACCCGACCCCGCGCTGTTCACCGAGGCGGCACGGCGCCTGGGGGTCCCGGTCGGGGAGACCGCCGTGGTGGAGGACGCGCTGGCCGGGGTGGAAGCGGGCCGTAGGGGCGGCTTCGGACTGGTCGTCGGCGTGGACCGGTCGGACAGCCCCGAGGGTGCCGGGGACCTGCGCCGCCACGGCGCGGACCTCGTGGTGGCCGATCCGGGGGACCTGCTGATCACCGGGGAGGACTGATGCCGCGTGGCTGGACCTGGGCGTACGAGGGGTACGAGCCGGAGAAGGAGCGTCTGCGCGAGGCGCTGTGCACCCTCGGCAACGGCTACTTCGCCACCCGGGGAGCCGCGCCCGAGACCCCTGCGGGAGGGACGCACTACCCGGGTACGTACGTGGCGGGCTGCTACAACCGGCTGACCTCCTCCGTCCAGGGACGCCAGGTCGAGAACGAGGACATGGTCAACCTCCCGGACTGGCTGCCGCTGCGCTACCGCATCCGCCCCGGCGGCACGCGGCCCGGTCCGTGGCTGACCCCCGACCACGTCTTCCTCGTCGACCACCGGCAGTCGCTGGACCTGCGGGGCGGGACGCTGACCCGCCGCTCGGTGTACGAGGACGGGGCAGGGCGCCGGCTCACGGTGGAGCAGGAACGCCTGGTGCACATGGGCGATCCCCATCTCGCCGCGCTGCACACGGTGTTCAGCGTGGAAGGGTGGTCGGGCGAGCTGGAGGTGGAGGCGGGGATCGACGGTGACGTCCGCAACCGCGGCGTCGCGCGCTACAGCGAACTGGCCGACCGGCACCTGACCGGCTGGGAGACCGGCACGGAGCCGGGCTCCATGGTGTGGCTGCGCTGCCGCACGGTGGAGTCGGACATCGGCGTCGCCCTCGCCGCACGCACCGTGGCCTCCTGCGGCCCGGAACACGACGGTGACCACCGGGCCGAACCGGAGCAGCTGCCCCGGGCGGTGCACCAGACGCTGCTGCTTCCGGTCGCCCCGGGCTGCGGCGCCGTCGTCGACAAGACGGTGGGCCTCTACACCTCCCGCGACCCGGCGATCGGCAGCCCGCTGCGGGCCGCCGTGTCCGCGGTGGGCGCGGCCCCGGCGTACGCGCGGCTGCTGGCCTCGCACCGCCGGGCCTGGGCGGACCTGTGGCAGCAGGTGAAGCTGGAGGTGCCGGGGGAGCCCGGGCGCATCCTGCGGCTGCACCTCTTCCACGTCCTCCAGACGCTCTCCCCGCACACCGCGGAACTCGATGTCGGGGTGCCGGCCAGGGGCCTGCACGGCGAGGCGTACCGGGGGCACGTCTTCTGGGACGAACTGTTCGTCCTGCCCTTCCTCAACCTCCATCTCCCTGAGGTGTCCCGGGGGTTGCTCGACTACCGCCACCGCCGGCTCCCCGCGGCGTGCGCGGCCGCCCGTGCGGCGGGCAGGGCGGGGGCGATGTACCCGTGGCAGAGCGCCGACGAGGGGCGTGAGGAGACCCAGGAGGTCCACCTCAACCCGCGTTCGGGGCGCTGGCTGCCGGACCGCTCCCGTCTTCAGCACCACGTCGGCTCGGCGGTGGCGTACAACGTGTGGCAGTACTGCCAGGCCACCGGGGACACCGAGTACCTGTACTCCAAGGGCGCCGAGATGCTGATGCAGATCGCCCGCTTCTGGGCGGACAGCGCCGAGTGGGACGACTCCCTGGGGCGGTACCGCATCCGGGGCGTCGTCGGGCCCGACGAGTACCACGACGCCTACCCGGACTCCGCGACGGCGGGGCTCGACGACAACACGTACACCAACGTCACGGCGGCCTGGGTGCTGGCACGGGCCGGGGAGCTCTGCCGTGACCTGCCCGGGAGCCGGTGCCGGCAGCTCCTCGAGCGGATCCGGATGGACCCGGCGGAGATGGAGCGCTGGGACGACGTCTCCCGGCGGCTGTACGTGCCCCACCACCAGGGCGTCATCAGCCAGTTCGCCGGATACGGAGACCTGGAGGAGCTGGACTGGGAGGGGTACCGGGAGCGGTACGGCGACATCCGGCGGCTCGACCGGATCCTGGAGGCGGAGGACGACACGGTCAACCGCTACCAGGCGTCCAAGCAGGCCGACGTGCTGATGCTCGGCTACCTCTTCTCCCCGAAGGAACTCGCCGCGCTGTTCCGCCGGCTGGGCCACGGGCTCGACGACGAGGCATGGCGGGCCACCGTCGACTACTACGTGCGCCGCACCAGCCACGGCTCCACCCTCAGCTCCCTCGTCCACGCCTGGGTGCTGGCCAGGGTGCACCGCGACGACGCCTGGGCGTACTGCGAGGAGGCGCTGATCGGCGACGTGGCCGACATCCAGGGCGGGACGACCGAGGAGGGCATCCACCTGGGCGCCATGGCGGGCACCCTCGACTTCGTGCAGCGCGGGATGACGGGGCTGGAGACCCGCGACGACGCCCTGTGGCTCGCTCCGGCCACACTGCCCCAGCTCTCCAAGTTCCGGATGCGGCTGCGTTTCCGGCGGCACTGGGACGTGGACCTGCGCCTTCGCGCGGAGCGGCTGCGGATCGCCGTGCCGGACTCGGGGCGGCCGGGCGTCCGGGTCAGGCTGGACGGCAGCGCGTACGTCGTCGACCCGGGCACGGCACGGTGGCTGGAGCTGCCGACGGACATGCCCGGGGGATCGTGAACGTCCGCTTTCCGTCCGCCTGGTGAGGCCGTCGATCCCGTACCGGGCTTCCGGGGCGCCCTGTTCACACCGGTCCGGCCGTCCGGACCGGTGCGGCGGGCCGGTTGGCACCGTGCCGCGCACGCGGACCGGTCCGGGTTCAGGCCGGGCGGGAGGAGACCAGCACGCCCACCTTGTCGATGCGGTGCTCGGGATTGTGGTGGGCGTCGCGCCAGAAGTTGCCCGCCGCGTCGTCCTCCGGGGTGGCGCAGGTGGAGAGCGTGATCATCGCCCGGGACGGCCTCTCGCCCGGCTTGCCCGGCACCTCGGCCCGCTGCTCGGCGAGCGAGCGCACGGACCGGAAGGACGTCCGCCGGGTGCCGGTGATCCGGTACTCGTACACCGTGCCGCCCTCCGTGACGAGGACCGTGCCGCCCCGGGCCAGCGACGGCAGGTCGCGGAGCGGGCCTCCGGCGAAGATCCGGTGGGCCGTCACCAGGTAGTTCCCGGTCAGGCCCGGGCCGACGCCGCCGTGCGGGCCGTAGGGGCTGGCGGCCACACCGCGGTCCTGGACACGGGTCCCCGGCCCGTCGTCCGTCGTCCCCCGGTACGGGACGACGGGCAGGTCCTTCACGCCGATCGACGGGACGGTGAGCTCGGCCGTCTCCGTACGCGGAGTGGTCCGGCCGGACGGGAGTCCGGTGGCCGGAGCGGACGCCGCCACGGCGGGGGCAGGCGCGGCGGCGTCCGCCGCGGCCGGTCCCGCTGCCACGAGCAGGACGGCGGCCGCGCTCGTGAGGGCTCGGGAAACGCCTCGGAGTCTGTGGGAAGGGTGCATGGCGGGATCCGGATCACTGGCCTGTGGTGCCTGGGGCGGGCCGTGCAGCGCGGCCCGCACCCCTCCAGTACACCACCGCTCACCCGATCGCGTCGGGTGCGCCGGGAGCTCCGCCAGGGGGAGCGGTGACCGTTCCCGCGGGGCGGCCGCCCGCGCCGCCTCAGGCTCCGCGCAGGCGGTCCGCCTCCTCGACGAGCCAGGCCGGCCGGACCATCTCGACGTTGCGTCCGGTGGCTCCGGCGGCCCGCACCAGCGCGTCGGCCGCCGCCCCGGGGTCGGGCTCCGGCCGTGCGAGCGCCGTGGCCGCCTCGGCGAGCGCCTGCGCGGCGGCGGTCTCCGCCGCTCCGGCGATCCGCAGCGAGACGGCCGCGCGCTCGGCCGCCTCGGCCGCGGGTGCGTACTGTCCCCCGGCCCAGTGGACCCAGGCGGTGTTGTAGAGGCAGACGCCCTCGGTACGCGGGTTCTCCATCTGGGACGCCGCGCGCAGCGCCCCTTCGAGGGGTTCCAGCGCCTCCGCCGGGCGGCCCAGCGCGAGCAGGGCCACCCCCTTGGCGTTCAGCGCGTAGTCGGTGGCCTCCTGGATGCCCGCCTCCCGGTAGGCCAGCACCGCCTTCTCGCCCGCCTCGACGGTCTCCTCCCAGCGGCCCAGCGTCAGCAGGGCCGTGAAGCGGGCGTTGTACGAACGGGCTTCGGTGAGCATGTCCCCGGACGTACGGGCGAGCGCGTGCAGCCGGTCCGCGCCCGCCAGCGCCGCTTTGCCGTCGCCCAGGGTGCTGTGGGCGAGGCTGACGTCCAGGAGGGCGTGCACCTCGGCCTCCGTGTCGCCGTTCTCCCGGGCGAGGTCACCGGCCCGGGACAGCGGCTCCATGGCGTCCTCCAGCCGGCCGAGCTGCCGCCGGGCGTCGCCCAGGCCGAACAGGGCCCTCTGCAGGGCCTGCCGGTCCCCGAGGTCCTCGGCCAGAGCGGCCGCCTCGGTGAACAGGGCTTCCGCGTCGGCCAGCGGGCCGCCGCTGAGGCGGGCCTGCCCGAAGCTGACGAGGTGCGCGAGGCGGGCACTGTCTTCGGTCACGTGGTCCTCCAGCGTCAGATGCATCGAGAGGGCGGCGAGCACCGAGCCGTGCCAGACCAGCCACTCACTGATCGTGCCGAGTACGCGGGCCGCGCCGTTCATGTCCCCGGCGCGCACCAGGTGGTCGAAGGCCCGCCGGTGCGTCCGGACGTCGTCCAGGTCCTTCCAGTCCTGGCGCGGTGGGGCGGTGCGCGCGTACCAGGCGGCGGCGCGGCGCTCCACGGCCGGCCGCCCCAGGGAACCTTCCCGTGGCATGGCCCCGTACGCGAGATCGGCGTCCATCGGGTGCAGCGCGAAGGTCCTGCTGGCACGGTCCACCGAGAGCATGCGCGTCCGCAGCAGCCCCGACAGGACGGGGCCGACGGCCAGGCCGGGGTCGAGCCCCGCCACGACCCACTCGACCGCCTCCCGGGGCACGGGCGTACGGAGCACGGCCAGGACGTTCAGCACGGTGCGGCCGTCGGGGCCGAGCCGCCGGTAGCGGTCCTGGGCGAGGCCCGCGACCACGTCGCCGCGCAGCGCGAAGTCCTCCAGGACCTCCCGCAGCGTGGGCAGGGTCAGCATGTCGTCCGCCATGACGCCCACGAGCAGCTCCAGTGCGCGCGGGACGCCGTGCACATGGACGGCCGCCTCCAGCAGCTCCTCGTCGGACAGGTTCCCCACGCCGATGCTGCCGTCCTGGTCGAGTTCGCGCAGGAGCGCGACGGACTCGGCGGGCGGCAGCCCGTCGGACAGCTCCACCTCCACCGCGAAACGGCGCAGCTCCGGTGCGAGGCGCGGCGGGATTCCGGAGGTGGCCAGCAGCCGGGGGGTGGACCGGGTGCGGAACAGGCAGTCCAGGAACACGGCGAGTTCGTCCTCCGGGTCGAGGCCGCCGTCGTCCTGGAGCCGGTCGTCCAGGTCGTCCATCAGGATGACGAACAGGTCGTCGCGCATCGCCGCGAACAGCTCACCGATCTTGTCCCGCAGCGGCCGCTCCGTGGCCCAGACCTCCAGCAGCCGTCCTCTCTCGTCGCCGCCCAGGGCCTCGGCACAGTCGAAGTAGAGGCGTTCCAGGGAGACGCCCGACGTACGGGTGCTGAGGTTGACCAGGCCCCGGGGCAGCGGCGCCCTCGGCCGACCTGGCCACTCCCCCTGCTCCAGCGTCTCCATGACCTTCGCCGCGACGGAGCTCTTGCCCATGCCCCGGCGGCCGGTGACGGTCACCATGCGGACCGCGGGATCGGCCAGGTGGCGGCCGATGGCGTCCCGTACCTCGACCCGGTCCTTGAACAGTTCGAGGCCGTGGGCGACCGGGAGCCCGACGGCCCTGGAGGCGGGGCCGCCGGAACGGCCCGCGCCGGGCAGCGCCTCCGGGTCGTCGACGGCGAGCAGCCGCGCCAGTTCGGCCCGCCGGGGCGCGGAGACCCGGGCCAGGACGTGGTCGATCCGGGCCGCGGTGAGCCGGGCCATGCCCTCCCCCCGGTGGTGCTCGGCGACCACGCCGACGACGCGGCTCCCCGACCACACGGCGGCGCCCGACATCCCCGACCACGGCGAGACCTCGGGGTCGGGGTCCGCGGCGGCCGCCCGCACCGTGATCTCCAGGGTGCCGGTGCGCAGATTGGACAGCGCCGCGACGGTCCCGTCCGCCTGGTGCAGCTCCCGGAACTGCCGTCCGTCGGCCCCCCGCCGCCGCTTCCACAGCGGGAATCCGGCCGCGTGCACCGCGACGACGGCGTGACGGTCGTCGTCCACCCGCCCGAACGGCACGGGGCGTACGGCGGCCACGCCCTGCGGGGGAGCGAAGGCCAGCACCGCCACATCGGTCCCCTCGTCCGACCAGGCCACCTCCGCCGCCGCCGACCACTGCCCGGGCCGGTCGGCGTCGAAGCGCACCTGTACGCCGCCGGCTCCGGCCACCACGTGCCGTGCGGTCAGCACCACCGTGTCGCCGACCCGGTAGCCGGAACCGCGCCGCCGCCCGCCGGCGGCCGTGGTGACGATGATCTCCGCGATGCGGTGCGGGTCCAGGCCGCCCGTCGCCCGGTCAGTCCTCACCGAGCAGCTCGTCCCCGGAGATCAGCGCCATCCGGTCCGGGGCGTCCGCCCGCACCGGTTGCAGGGTCAGGGTGAGGCGCTGGGTGACCGCGGACGAACGCTTCGCCGCCGCGCCGGCGTCGAGCACCCAGAACCGCACCTTCACCCCCGGCTCCACGCTCCGCTCCACGCCCACCGTCAGCTCCAGCTCGACCCGCTCCGCCTTGAAGCGCAGACCGGAGTCCTCCCCTTCGGTCATGGCACGGCTCAGCTCCTGACGCAGCTGCACGATCATGTCCGCCAGCTCGACCGCATCGTTCACAACCAGATCCCCCACAGACTCGTTCGCCAACTACCCTTGGAACAGGCCCACATCATCACGCACGAGCCCCCTGGGACGTCCAGCCGGCGGAGCTCCCGCGGGTCCGGGCCGCTCCGGGCCGGCCCGGAGGCGATGGGTGCGGTGCGCCGGCCGGGGTGATCGGCCGCACCGGAGACGGCGGGCAGGGGAGCGGAGCATGGTGGAACAGCGGGTGCGGGCCGTCGTCGAGGTGCTGGCGGCGAAGGCGCCCGCCGGCTGGTCCCAGGCGGTGCTGCACTGCCGGGCCGACCGGGGCGGCATGTCACTGGCCGGCGGCTACCTCCGCGCGGACGGCTCCCCGGGCGTGTCTCTGCCGCGGTTCCACCCGGAGCTCCGGGCGCTGACGGCGGCCCTGTCCGAGGACCGCGGCCGGGAGGCCCTCAGCCTCGAACTGCGGACGCGGCCGTCGGGGGAGTACCGGCTCGTCGTCTGCGAGGACGCCGTCCACCGGGTGACCGGTTCGGGCAGCGGGTTCCGGGTGGTGCTGGACCCCGCCGCCCGGCTGTCCCGGCCCGGCGCGCGCCAGGAGGCCGGTACGGCCGGACCGGCGGGCGACCCGGAGCTGGCCGTGGCCAGGTTCCGCGCCTACATGGAGCGGCGTGCCGCCGTCCTCGGGCACCCCGAGAAGCTTCCCCCGCCCGCCTCCGCGGCCGCGATCGACGAGGCCGAACGACGTCTCGGCAGGCGCCTGCCCGAGGACCTGAGGGCGCTGTACGCGCTGGCGGACGGCGACCGCACCGGCCCCCGTCCCGGCTACCTGTTCCAGGGCAGCACCTGGCTCCCGCTGGAACACCTCGTCACGGCGAGCACCGCCTACGGGGCCGCCGAACAGCCCTGGGCCGGCTGGGGCCTCGAATGGGACGCCGTGATCCTCGACGCGGACCCCGCCGAGACCGTCCGGCGTTGCGGAGGGCACCCCGGCTGGCTGCGCTTCGCCTCCGGGGAGGACGGCAACTACCTGGCCGTGGACATGGCTCCGGCCCGGCACGGCCGGCCGGGACAGATCATCCGCACCGGCCGCGACCACGACGGCGGGCCGGTCCACGTCGCCGATTCGGTCACCTCCCTCCTGGGCCGCTACCTGGAGTTGCTGGACCAGGGGGCGTACGAGAAGGGGGAGGGCCACCTGCGGGTGCGCGAGCCGGGCCGCGCCCGGGGCCACCGGGAGATCATCGGCAGCGTCCCCGAGCAGGTCCCGGAGGCTCTCCAGGCCGTCCACATCAACGACGCCGACGGCCCCGTCGACCTCCGGCCCCTCACCGCGGCCCGCGGCCTGCGCAGCATCCACCTCAACCGCTCCAGCACCGCCGACCTGACACCCCTGCGTGAACTGCCGGTCGAGTCGCTGCGCGTCACCCTCGACGGGGGCAGCGGTCTGGCCCCGCTGGCGGGCCACCCGCACCTCGCGTCCCTCGGCCTCGTCACGGCCGGTCCGGTCGATCTGACCCCGCTGCGCACCGTCCCCCGCCTGCACGGTCTCGACCTCTCGGAGGCCGGGGCGCCCGATCCGGCCGTCCTGTCCGAACTCCACGGCCTCCGCTACCTCTCGCTGACCCGGAGCCAGTGGGACACGCTGCTGGACGCGGGCGGCGCGCCACCCGGCCTCGCCGCCGCCCGCGTGACCGACACCGGCTCCACCCTCGACGAGGCCCTGGCCTGGTCGGCGCGCCTCGGCCTCGACACCGCCCACGCCTTCCGGCTCACCGGCTCCGTGGAGACCGGCGGAGGGTGACGCGCGGGACGGAAGGCGGGGTCGAACGGCTGTCCCCGGCACACCCGGTCAGCACTTGATCTCCCGCCGTGCCGTCCCGCAGTCTGCGGCGGACGCCGAAGCGTTCGGTGTCCGCCGAAGGGATGGATGTCCATGACCAGCGAGCACCCCGGCCTCTACGAGAGCTTCGACGACCGCTTCCGCGAGGGGCGGTGCGCGAGCGGCGACGACGCCGTCGAGGTCCTGTACACCGGCTGCCGCTGGGCGGAGGGCCCCGTCTACGTGCCGGCCTGGCGGCAGCTGGTCTGGAGCGACATCCCGAACGACCGGCTGCTGCGCTGGGACGAGGAGACCGGCGCGGTGAGCGTCTTCCGCCGTGCGGCGGGGCACACCAACGGCAACACCCTGGACCGTGAGGGGCGGCTCATCACCTGCGAGCAGGGCAACCGGCGGGTGACGCGGACCGAACACGACGGCACGGTGACGGTGGTGGCCGACCGCTGGCAGGGCAGGCGTCTGAACAGCCCGAACGACGCGACGGTGAAGTCCGACGGCTCGATCTGGTTCTCCGACCCGGACTTCGGTATCACCAGCGACTACGAGGGCCACCGCGCGGAGAGCGAGATCGGCTCGAACAACGTCTACCGCGCCGATCCGTCCACCGGTGAGGTGCGCCTGGTCGCCGACTGCTTCGGCGCGCCGAACGGGCTGGTCTTCTCGGCGGACGAACGGAGGCTGTTCGTCTCCGACACGGGGGCGGGCCTCGTCCGGGTCTTCGACGTACGGGACGACGGAACGCTGTCGGACGGCGCGGTGTTCGCCGAGGCCGGGGCCCGCGAGGCCGCCCGGTTCGACAACATCCGTTTCGACGACGCGGGGCGGCTCTGGGTGGCCGCCATGGACGACGGGGTGCACTGCTACGACCCGGACGGCACGCTGATCGGCCGGCTCGTCGTGCCCGAGACGGTCGCCAACATCTCCTGGGGCGGCGTGAAACGCAACCGCCTCTTCCTCACGGCCGGGACCAGCCTCTACTCGGTCGTCATGGGTGTCACGGGGACCCACCCGACCGGTCCGGGGCGCAGGCCCTGGCTGGACACCGCCCGCTGAACCGGGCCCGGGACGGCGGTGGCCGGTCCCCGGCTGTCGTGCGTGCGGCCGTACCTGACGGAGGGTGAGGCCGCGCCGGGATCGTGGACCCCGTGCGAAGCGCGTGTTGCCGTGTGTGACGCCGGATGGACGCGCCGTCAACAGTATGGCGCGACCATGACAGCCTGCGGGGTTTCCTTGCCCGGCCCGGACACCCCACGCCATCGTCGGACGCGGCGTACGAACCCCGTACGCCGCATCCCCCGGCGCGTCGGACCCCTGGCGCGCCACCGTTCGAGGAGGACCTCTCGATGGCAGCAGTGCGCAACACCAAGAGGCGGATCGCCACGGCGATCGCGGCCGCCACGACCGTGGCGCTGGCGGTCGGCGCCGGTGCGGCCTTACCCGCCCAGGCGGCCCAGCCCGAGGGCAGAGTCCTGCACGCCGGTGCGGCCGAGGCGGTGCCCGGGAGCTACATCGTCACGCTGGAGCCGACCGCCGGGTTCAAGGCCTCCGCGGCACGCGGCAAGCAGCTGATAGCCGATCACGGGGGCACGGTCACACGCACCTACACGTCGGCGCTGAACGGCTACGCCGCGAAGCTCAGCGGCACCGAGGCCAAGCGGCTCGCCGCCGACCCGGCGGTCGCCTCGGTCGAGCAGGACCAGAAGGTCCACTCGACGGCCACCCAGACGAGCGCGCCCTGGGGCCTCGACCGCATCGACCAGGCCGGCCTCCCGCTGAGCGGCACGTACACCTACCCGGACACGGCCGGCGGCGGCGCGACCGTGTACATCCTCGACACCGGCGTGCGCATCACGCACCAGGAGATCGCCGGACGCGCCTCCTACGGCTACGACTTCGTCGACAACGACAGCACCGCCCAGGACGGCGCGGGCCACGGCACGCACGTCGCCACCACCGTCGCCGGAAGCACCTACGGCGTGGCGAAGAAGGCGAAGATCGTCGCGGTGCGGGTGCTCGGCAACGACGGCTCCGGCACCACCGCGGGGGTCATCGCCGGTGTCGACTGGATCACCGCCAACCACGTCGCCTCCTCGGTCGCCAACGTCTCGCTCGGCGGCGGGGCCAGCACCACGCTGGACAACGCGGTGCGCCGGTCGATCGAGTCCGGGGTCACCTACTCCATCGCGGCCGGCAACGCGGGGGCCCTGGCCTCCTCCTACTCGCCGGCCCGGGTGACCACCGCCCTCACGGTGGGTGCCACGACCAGGACCGACGCGAGGGCCTCCTACTCGAACTACGGCCCCGCCGTGGACATCTTCGCGCCCGGCTCCGACATCACGGCCGGCTGGAACACCTCGGACAGCGCGACCTACACCGGCAGCGGCACCTCGTTCGCCGCCCCGCACGTCTCCGGCGCCGCGGCGGTCTACCTGACGAGCCACCCGGGCGCCTCCCCGGCGACGGTGGCCTCGGCACTGGTGAACGGCGCCACCTCCGGCGTCCTCACCGGCATCGGAACCGGCTCGCCGAACAAGCTCCTCAAGCTCGTCCCGTAGTCCTCTCCCCACCGGTCCCTCACCGCGGGACGGCCGGGGGCACGTACGGGGCGATCCCCCGTACGTGCCCCCGGCCCACGCCGTTCCGGGCGCGCCCGGAACGGCCACCGGGTCACCGCGGCGGGTTGAGCCTGCGGAAGTACGTCCAGCTGGTCTCGTTCGGCTCGCTCCACCGCTCCGGGGCGTGGGCGAACTCCGGCTGGTGGTCCGCGATGTAGGCGCGGGTGCGCTCCGGGACCTCGGCGTACGAGGCGAGCTTGCGGCCCCGGCAGTGGAAGGTGAGCCCACCGGGCCGCTGACCTCGGGCCATCCACGGGAGCCACGGGGACATGCGGGTCCAGGACATGGTGGCCGGGACGCTCGGAGCCGGACCGGCCAGATCGGCGCGGGCGGCGAAGAACTGGAAGAGCTCCAGCGCCTCGTACGTGTCGCCGGCCGAGTGGTCGGGGTACTGGGCCACCGGCAGGGGCGAGGGGTAGGCGAGCGGGATCTCCAGGCTGAAGCAGACCTGGCCGCCCAGCTCGGTCGTCGGGACCGGGAAGGGGCGCCACTTCTGGTTCGCCGGGTCGTTCCACACGTGCGTCACGGGCAGGTCCTGCCAGGTCTCCAGGATCTCGCGCGTGGCGGGGTCGAGGTAGAAGGCGGCCTCACGGGTGAGCAACCGGTAGGCGTCCGGGCCTGCTTCGGGGTCCTGGACCAGACGTGCGACGTTGAGTCCCTCGAAGCCGAAGACGCGCCGGTAGGGCTCGTCCGGCGCCCAGGAGTACACGTCTCCCGACCACCAGTACGTGACCTCCTCGCCGTCGAGCGAGGCGCGGGTGCGTGCGAGGGAACGGAGCAGCTCTGCGGGTGTCGTCATACCGACCACTGTGCGCCCGCCACCACCCCCGCCGGGCGGAGAACGCTCCGGGCGGTGCCCCACGGGCCTCCGCCGGGCCTCCGCGGTGGGCGCGCTCCACCGCGGAGGCCGGGTGGCCGGCCGCGAAGGGGTACGCCGGGAAGGCGCGGCCCCTGGCCTCCGGGAAAGGCCGTCGGCCTCCCCCGGAGGGGGCCCCGCACGCGCGGCGGGGGCTCAGCTCGCGTAGAAGGGGGTCAGCTCGTAGGTGTGGGGCTCCGAGCCCACCATGCACGCGTAGTCCACGATCACGCCGTCGCTCTTCAGGGCCTTGCCCCAGGCGCCGCAGTCGTCAAGGGTGCCGACGCCCTTGATGTCCTCACCCTGCCTGACATCCGCCTGGGCCGCTCCGGCGGCGATACCGGTGAGCGCCAGGACACCGACGCCGACAACCGCGGCCTTCTTGAGGGTCGTGAGCATTTTTCGCTTCCTTTCGCCTGGGGGCACGCACGCCATGGGCGTACGGCCACTGGGTGGAGACGGACGCGGTACTCCACGCGAACCGTCCTGCCGCCCCGGCCCGCGATGGCCTGGAGGCCGGGGGGACGACGCAGGTGATACGCCTCGCACCCGGCACGGCCGTGGATGCAGACCGCACAAAGCACTGGTGCGCACCGGAGGTTGTCCGGGCTCCCGTCATCTGATCACACCTGCAACGGCCGTCCCAAGCGTCATGGCGCCCTGTTACACGGACCTGACGAACCCCGGAAGTGGGGGTTACCCAGGGTGTTCCCACCGGGCGTCGGCGGGCCGGGGCGGACGTGCGCGTCGCCGTGCTTGCAGATGTCACCGGCGAAGACGGACGGTCTCCGTGGCGGTCCGCCTGCCGCCGGGAGCGCCCCGTCCGCCGGGCCGGACGGCGGGACCGGCGCTCCGGGGGCGGAGGGGCGATCGGGTCGCCGTCCGGCCCGAGGAGGCGGCCCCTCGCCCCGACGGCGGGCCGCACCGGCGGTCCGCCCTTTCCCGGTTTCCGGATTTGCATTTCGTACGCCTCTGAATTCGAAACGTACGTTCTCCGATGTTCCGCACGCCGACGGATTCACCATCCGGTGCCGGTGTTCCGGGTGGATCCCATGGCGAGCGGATGACCGGCCCGGCCGTGAACGGAAAAGCGCTCCCGTCGGGCCCGCGGTGCGGTCCGATGGCTTTTTCCTTCCCTGTACCCTCGCTATTCGCTATTGCGTGAAAGGGGAGAGGCGGGGTGCCCCCGAGGGCGCCTTTCCTTCCGGCGCCGGCGGCCGGTGCCGCCGTCGGCCGGGCTCGGGCGCCCGCCGGTGACCTCGTCGCGGAAGGCACTCGATGCCACAACTCCCGACCAGGTCACAGCGTTGGGCGAGCGTCCGGCCGCGGCGGCGTCCGGTCCGCCCGCCGCTCGTCGCCGCGCCGCCCGTGGCGCGAGCAGATTTGTCCCCTTTCCTATCGGATGGAATTAATCGGTGGATTGGCTGCACTGTCGTGGGCATGAAGGTATGTGAAAGGGATCAGGTGTCGGTTTTCGTGATATAGTCCCAACGGATTTACAGGACGCCGCGAAAAAAGGGGAATGGCGTGAACACCGAGAAGGTCACGGCTCGACGTCTTACGGCCGGAGAGGTTTCGGAGTTGGGCCTCCAGGACGGAATCTTCGTCTCGGCAGAGATGGACGGCCTTCCTCTCGACTGCTACGCCCCGGCTTTCCTCACGGAGCCGGGCAAGAACTTCGAGGGAGGGTCCTTCGTCGCGCGTACGATCTTCGGTGAGCAGATACACGTCCTCCCGGACAATGCCGAGGAGCGCGGGATCTGGGTCGCCGACAAGGCGGGGGAGGAGATCGAGGTCCTCCGGAGCGCCGGTGTCCTCCTGAACCTCGCCCTCTTCGTGCCCGACGGGGGCAAGGAGTCCCTGGAGGCGCTCTACGCCGCCGCCCGGGACGCGTTCGGCGCGGGGATCGTCCAGCGCTGGAGCGAGGAGACCGCCGCGGTGCCGGACGTCAAGGTCGACCTGTACGAGGAGCCGGCCCGCGGGCGGAAGAACACGAACGGTCAGAACCGCGACCGCCGTGCCATGGACATCTACCCGACCCGCGTGCGCTTCCTGGAGCCCAGCGAGGGCTGGAAGTTCATCGTCGAGCCGCACAAGGAGATCGTGGACGAGACGCCGACGATCTGACCTGATCCCAGGTCGAGTCGCGGTTTCCCGGTGGAGCCCGTCAGCTTGCTGACGGGCTCCTCTCCGTGTGCGGGGCACGGGCCCACCCCGGACGTGCGAACCCGCCGGCGGCCCGGCCGTGACGTGAGCGGCGTCCGGCCGGAACCCGCAGCTCAGCGCCTGTCGCCGGTGCCTCCTGGGGCCCGTCGGGCCCCGTCTCTGTCGCGGAATCCCCGCGTTTGTCGCCGGCCCCCTGCGGGTTCGTCCGCGATCGGTAACAGAGGCACCGTCAGGGGGCCTTCGTGTGGCTTGATGAGGGCACGGCGACGGCGGAATCAGCAAAGGGGCGGGCGGACATGGCGAAGCACAAGGGAAAGGGATGGCACAGCCGGCTCCTCGCGGCAGGGCTCGGGATCACGGCGCTGGCCGCCGCCACGTCGGTGTGGACCGCGCAGGCCGACCCCGCGGGTGCCCGGCAGCCGCAGGCAGGTGCCTCGGTGCCGGACGGCCGGTCCGGGGACGGGGCCGTGGCCGAGGTGGCGGCCGACATCGTGCACGCGTCGGACAAGGGCGCACGGGGCGTCAACATCACCATCGACGACGGACCGGACCCGGTCTGGACGCCGCAGGTGCTGCGACTGCTCAAGGAGAACGGCGTGAAGGCCGTCTTCTGCATGGTGGGCACCCAGGCGAAGGCCTACCCCGACCTGGTCAAGCAGGTCGTGGCGGACGGGCACCGGCTCTGCGACCACACGATCACGCACGACACCGCCATGGACTCCAAGCCCGAGGCCTACCAGTCCCAGGAGATCCTGGACGCCGAACGCATGATCACGGAGGCCTCCGGAGGTGTCCGGCCGCAGTACTACCGGGCCCCGGGCGGTGCCTTCACCCCGTACAGCCGTCAGCTCGCCGCGTCCCGGGGGATGCGTCCGCTCGGCTGGAACGTCGACTCCAAGGACTTCGAACACCCCGGTGTGGAGACCATGGTCGCCACCGTGAAGAGCGAGATCTCCAACGGGCCGACCGTCCTCTTCCACGACGCGGGCGGGGAACGCTCCCAGACGGTGGCCGCGCTGCGCGAGGTCCTGCCCTGGCTGAAGGAGCAGGGGTACACCTTCGGCTTCCCCGTACGGTGAGCGGATCCTTCCCCTCCGGACGCTGATCCGCCCCGGCCCGGGCCCCTGCCCGGCGGGCGGGCCCGTCCGTCACGCCCTGTGGTGGGTCAGCCGTACGTCCTCCACGCCCAACAGGCCCAGCAGCGGCACCTTTCCGACCCGCTGGGCCGGATCGACCACCAGCCCGGCACCGCGGACGAGGTCCAGCAGCAGCTCGGCCAGCGGCAGCACCATGTGCCGGCCCCAGCAGCGCTCCGACGCGTGCCCGAAGGGCAGGTAGCCCGGAGCGGTGTCGGGGTCGAGGTCCTTCCAGCGCTCGGGGCGGAAGCTGTCCGGGTCGTCCCACAGACCGGGGTCCCGGTGCGACAGCAACGGCAGCAGCAGGACGTCGTCGTGCTCGCCGATCCGGTCGTCGACGGCGGGGTACTCGGGCGACGCGTTGCGCAGGATGTTCCAGGAGGGCGGCAGCAGGCGCAGTGACTCGTGGATGATGTGCCGGTTGGGCGTGCTGTCGTCGAAGGGTGAGCCGAGCCAGAGGGCGTTGGCGACGAGCGTCGAGATGGTGAAGCAGACCGGCGCGGCCGCCCTGCGGTACATGCCCATCGCGTAGCGGCGCCCCTGGTAGCCGGTGGCCTCCGCCGCCCGCCCCGCGAGCCCGGTGAGCCGTTCGCCGGGCCGGGGCCAGCCGGGCAGGGCCGCGCCGAGCGCGATGACCGTCCAGGTGAGCTTGGGCGTCAGTTCGAGGTTGCGGCTCATGAGCAGGCGCAGCCGGTAGGGGTCCTGCCCCAGGATGAGGTCCCGCAGGAAGAGGTGGCCCTTCGACGGCCAGGAGCCCGAGAGGTCCACGTCCCGTGGTGCGGGTCCGGCGAGCGCTGCGCGCACGTCGTTGCCGATCGTGCGGGTGACGCCCGACGCCTCACCACGGGAGATGGAGTGCCCGTGCAGCGGTTTGAAGGTGGGGCGTTCCGTCTCGGTGGCCCGGCGCGCGGCCAGGACGCGGTCGGCGACCTCGTACCCGGCGACCCCGATCGTGTCCGGCTCAAGACGGAAGACGTCCTGGCCCACGTGGTCGTCGAGGAGGGCGGCCAGACGGGGCGAGAACACGGTGGTGCGCGGGCGCACTGCTGATGGCGGCGGCATCGTGGCTCCGGTGCGGGAGGGAGGGGGCCGGGCGGGAGACCGCGCGGCCGGGCGTTGTCCGGCAGCCACCTGGGCAGGCGGGGTGCCGGACAACGATGTCTCCGCAGCCGAGCGGCGGCGGCGCCCTCAGTACCAGATGTACCAGGCGTTCGCCTTGAGACTCTTGGTGGCCGCGACCTTGTTACGGATGGCGAAGAGAAGCTTCATCACTGCACCTCCTCTCGGGGGACGTGACACGTCCCGGCGGTACCGGCGAGCCGTGAAGTGATCCACGGCTTCGACAACGCGCGGAAGCTACCCCGACGGACGGCGCGGTAACCACCGGCGGCGGCAAAGCCCGACAGGCGCCGGGGGCACCGGAGTTGGCGAGAAGCACCGGCTGCTCCGCCGTGTCGCACCCCTCCGGCACTCCGCCGTACCAGGCCCCCGCCCCGCACATCCGGCGCCGGACACCGCGGTCCCCACCCCGGACGGCCGGGCCGGAACCGCCGTGGGCGACCGGGGCCCGCCCCACTCGTACAACCAATCGAACCCGTGGGCGGTCCTGTTCAGCGACGTCTGTATCGACGTACGTCGCCGGACAGGACTGAAGGACTTGATGAACCCAGCCAGACGCACCACCGCCACCGCCCTGGTCCTGGCCGCGGCAGGCGGAGTGCTCCACGCCGCGGCCGTACCCGCCTCCGCCGCCGTGAACTGCGCCTCCCCCGTCTTCACACGGCAGGTCTTCGCGAACACGTCGTTCTCGGGCACACCGAAGAAGAAGGACTGCGACTCCACGATCGACGAGAACTGGGGCACCCGCGCACCCGTGTCCGGGGTGCCGTCCGACAACTTCGGCGTCCGCTGGTCGGTGACCCGCGACTTCGGCTCCGGCGGACCCTTCACGTTCACGGTCGCCGCCCAGGACGGCATCCGGGTCTACCTGGACGGCGCCCGCAAGGTCAGCCTGTGGAAGAACGTCTCGGCCACCGTCAGAAAGACGGTCAACGTGACGGTCCCCAGCGGCAAGCACACGCTCCGCGTCGACTTCGTCAACTGGACGGGACCCGCGAACGTCAGGTTCGCCTACACACCGCGCACGTCCGCCGGTGTGGACAAGGTCAAGCCCCTCGTCCCGACGGGCACCGCCGTCTCCTACAGCACCTCCACCGGTGCGGCCAGGCTCACCTGGGCCAGGAACAAGGAGATGGACCTCGCGAACTACCGGGTGTTCCGGCGGCTGAAGGGATCCTCGTACGGCAGCAAGCCGCTCGCGACGACCACCGCCACGTCGTACACCGACAGCACCCTGCCGAAGACCGGCGCGGGCTACTACTACGAGGTCCGAGCCGTCGACAAGGCGGGCAACGCCTCCGGCGGCAGCGCCGACAAGCTCGTCACCACGATCGACAGGACGCCGCCCGCCGCGCCCTTCCTCGAATGGGACGCCTGCCCGGCCGGCCGGCCCTACGCGGCCCCCGAGCTGGTCACCACCGCGAAGAACGCCGCCGACATCGCCTGGTACGAGATGCAGCGTCTCGACACCGCCACGAACCGCTGGAACACCGTCTACTCGGGCGCCAAGGGCGCGATCTGCGACACCGGCCAGCCGGCCGACGGCAGCAAGGTCACCTACCGGGGCCGGGCCCGGGACGCCGCCGGGAACTGGTCGGCGTACTCGGCCGCCAGGACGTTCACCACCCCCGACCTGACCCCGCCGGCCGCCGTCACCCAGGTGCGCGTCGACTACCGTGCCGGCGTGCCGCACCTGGTGTGGACGCCCGTCACCGGGGCCGCCTCGTACCAGGTCCTCCAGTACGACCCGGCGACCGGCGGCTACGTCGACGCCCGGCCCGGGGAGGGCACCTCAGCGCGGACCGACGTGGTGCCGCGCCAGTTGGCGGCCGTCGCCGACAGCTACCGGTACGCGGTGCGCTCCGTCGACGCCAAGGGGAACGCGGCCGCGCCCGCCGGGATCACGCTGACGATGGCCGACCGGCCGGAGTCGATCGGTGCGTTCAAGACCACCGCCGTCAGGTTCGACGAGGGCGTGATGGTCGCGTGGAGCAGCGTCGACCCGTGGACCGTCGACGAGAAGCCGCTCCCCACGTACCGGATCCTGCGCACGGACACCGCCACCGGCGAGACCAGCACCGTGGACAAGTGCAAGCCGTTCACCTCGCACGACCAGCCGCTGTCGGACCCGGCCACCTACTGGACCTGGGCCGGCTCCGACGCCCCGCTGTCCGCCCGCAAGCAGGTCAACGGGACCTGCTGGGACGTCCAGGGCGCGTCGCAGACGACGTACGAGTACCGGGTCGTCACGACGGACCGGTACGGGCACGACTCCGCGCCCGGCCCGGCCGCCACGGAGACCACCCCGGACACCGAACGCCCGGCCCCGGTGGAGGACCTGAGCGCGGAACCCGTCCCGCTCGGTGTCCGGCTGACCTGGACGCCGCCCGCCGACACCGACGTCACCGGCTACCACGTGTGGCAGGGCGTCACGGACCCGGAGAGCGGCGAGACGGTCTTCAAGGAGAACTGCTGGACCAGCAGTTCCATGGCCAGGACCGAGATCCTCTGCCCGACTGTCCATGACGGCGCCACCCACGTCTACAAGGTGGCCGCGACGGACGACCGGCTCCTGCACGACGACGTGCCCCTGGACGTCCTCCACCCCGCCGAGGTCCAGGTCACCCTGCCCGACACCCGCCCGCCGGGCTGGACGGGGACCGAGGTCCGTGAGGGCCAGTACCCGAACCTGTACGTCGGCTGCTCCGAGAGCTCCGGCCTCGGGGACTGCTCACGCTTCGCGAGCTACCGCGTGGAGCGCTGGGACCCGGCCACGGCCGCCTACGTCACCCTGGCCGAGGGCGCGATGGGCTCGGCCTCGTCCTTCATGGACCTCACGGTGAACGAGGACCCGCTGGGTCTGTACTACTACCGCGTCGTACGCCTGGACGCCACGGGCGCCGAGGCCGCGACCCGGTCGACGGCGTACGGCATCTGGGACTCCTGGCTCTGACGGAGGCCGGACACGGAAGGGGGCCGGAGAATTCTCCGGCCCCCTTCCGTGTCTTCCGGTCCGGTCACCTTCCCGGGATCGTCCGGCTCCCTCTCCTGTGACCGGGACGGGGGAAGGCGGCCCGGTGCCGGCGGCTTTTCTCACCGGGACCGGGAGAGGCGGCCCGGGGCCGGCGACTCCTCTGGCCGGGACGGGCGAAGGCGGCCCGGTGCGTCCGAGGAGCCCCGCGCTCGCGCGCCGGGGCCGGACCGGGTGGGTGGGATCAGCGCAGGCCGGCGAAGAGATCGGTCTCGGGTGTGGCCGCGCCGGTGGCGTCCTTGACGCGTACGAAGGTCTCCGTGCCCATCAGCTCACCGAACCTCTCCCTGCCCATCTTGAGGAAGAAGATGTTCTCGCCCTGGCTGGCGTGCGCGGCCAGCGCGTCGAACTTCTGACCGCTGAACGCGGTGGTGTCCACCCAGGTGGTGATCTCGTCGTCGGGCAGACCGATCTCGGCCATCGCCGCGGCCTCCGCGGGATCCGGCTCCGGCATGTCCTCCCCGAACTCGCGCATGGTCTCCCCGAACCGCTGCATCATCGAGCGGGGCATCGTGGTCCAGTACACCTTCGGTGTCAGCGCGGTCATCTCCAGCGCCGCCATCGTGATGCGGTGGGCCTGGATGTGGTCGGGGTGGCCGTAGAAGCCGTTCTCGTCGTAGGTGACGACCACATCGGGGCGATAGTGCCGCATGAGTTCCGCGAGCCGGGCGGCGCCCTCCTCCACGGGGGTCTGCCAGAAGGACCCGGGGGCGTCGTTGCTCGGCCAGCCGATCATCCCGGAGTCGGCGTAGTCGAGCATCTCCAGGTCGCTGATCTTCAGGACCTCGCGACTCGCATCCAGCTCGCGGCGGCGCATCCGGGCCACGGCCGCCGGGTCGTGCCCGGGATCGCCCGGCTTGACACCCCCCGGTCCGTCCCCGCATCCGCCGTCGGTACAGGTCACGAGGACCGTGCGGATGCCTTCCGCCGCGTACCGCGCGAGGACCCCGCCGGTTCCGGTGGCCTCGTCGTCGGGGTGGGCGTGTACCGCCATGAGCGTCAGGGGCCGGTCAGTCATGGAAAACAGTCCTCCTGCAGAAAACTACGTCTCGGTCCGAGTGCGCGGCGGGCGTACCGCGTCCCGGGCCCGGATCCTGGTGGGGGCGGACGGCCTGGTCGCCTCCGTGTCCCCGCGTGCGGCGCCGGTCCCTCGGTTGGAACCCTGCCGGCCCGACCGGTTGTTCCCGGACCGGCGGCCCGCGCTTCCGGAGGCGCGTGTCTCCTCGTGGATCCGGACACCCTGCGTGGGCCCGGTGCCGGGACACGACGGCCCGCAGGCGCTGCGGTACACGGCCGCGCCCGGTCGTGCCCGGCCGTCATGGCGGCGCCCGGCCGTCATGGCCGAGGAGACGTGGAGGCCTCGCCCGCCGTGATCCTGGCCCTGCCCCCCCGCCCCACCTGGCGCCGTTCGCTGTGGGTGCTGTGGGTGCTGTGGGTGCTGCTGGGCTGTGGGTGCGAGGACGCTGCGGTTGCCATGGATGCGGCATCGCAGGGGTGCACGGACGGGGAGAGCTTGCCGGCGGCCCGCCGGATGCGGGATCGTACGACCATGCCCGAGGCCCCTGACGTCGAGACCGCGTGGACATGGCTGCTGGAGCGCCGGCCAGGTACCCGCGGCTGGTTCGACGACACACTGCCGCCCGTCGCGGCCGCCGCACACGCGGAACCCAGACTGCGCAGGTTCTTCCCTTTCCACACCCACGGCACGCTCAAGTTCTGCCGTGACGCGCCTCCGTGGTACGAGCCCCCGGTCGACGATCTGCCGTACGTCGTCCTGGGCGAACCGCCGTACAGCGTCTACACGGCCGACATCACCCGCCTCGGAGTGGTGAGCACGGCTGAGGACGCCATCGCCCTGGTGGTGGCGCACCTGCCCCCGGATACGGGCGGCGACGGAGCGGGCCGGCCGTCCTGAAATCCGTCGCGGCAGCGAGGACGCGACAGGTCCGACCCGCCCTGGCCGCCCGCTCGGTGAACGGTGCCGCCTTGGGGCTGGAGAGGGCCCGAGTCGCGCGTGGGATGTCCGTGCGGGGGTGTGCGCCGCGGGGCTCAGGGCATGGCATGCTGGCCCTCGACAGCAACGGTCACCGAAGTGCCGGTACAGCCGCGCGGCGGATCGTGGCGTATGCCCCTCATGCCCCGTATGCCTAGGACAGGTCGTCGAGCGGCCTGAGGAACCGGCGCTCGTAGCGCTTGATGCAGCGGGTCTCACGGGCCAGTTCGAACGCCTGCTGGCACTCCGGGTCGGACATGCTGTCCGACCGGTACTGCTCGTACGCGGCCAGACTGGGGAAGGAGAACAGGGCGTACGCAATGTCGCTGTCGCCCTCACTCGGCAGGAAGTAGCCGTGGTGCGTCCCGCCGAACCGGTTGACGAGCCGGACCCAGCGGCGGCCGTACTCCTCGAAATCATCGAGTTTGTCGGCGTCGATCTCGTACGTGAGGTGAATGGTGACCATGCCCGCATGATGCCGTGTCACGAGGGCCCCTCGGTGCGACCGGGGCTGTGGCCGGACCATCCGGCACGGACAGGGTCCGGCGGACACCCATGAGCCGACAGCGCGCGGGCCCCGGGCTTTCACGTCGGAGGTGTGGAGCGGGTGACGAGGGTCAGACGTGCCCTCCGGGCTGTGTGGCCGACCATGATCGCCGGGTCCGGCCGCGGAGTGGGGTCAGGCGGGCGGGGTGTCGGGGCGGCCGTCGTACGCGGCTCGGGCGGTGTCGATGTGGGTCAGATGGGCGATGCTCCACTCCAGGAGGGGCGCGGCGGCTTCGCGGAGGGTCCTGCCCATCGGGGTGAGTTCGTAACTGACGTGCGGCGGCATGACGTTGAGGACGGTCCGGGTGAGGATCCCATCGCGTTCCAGGCCGCGCAGGGTGACGGTGAGCATGCGCTGGCTGATCCCGTCCACGGCCCGCTTGAGTTCGGTGAAGCGGCGCGGCCCCTGGCTGAGGTTGCGCACGATCAGCAGCGACCACTTGTCGCCGACGATGCCGAGCACTTCACGGGCCTGGCACGGGTCCTCCGACCGTGCTGCCCGCGGCTCGCCGTCCGCTGTGCCGTTCATGGTTACCTCCAGAGAACCAGGGCACGTAAATGTGCCTTATTGATCGGGGTGCGGCAGATGCCGCACGATGATGACGGTTCCCAAAGAGTACCGAGGCACAAACAGGAACCGTCATGTTCCCGTGCCGTCACACCCCGAAGAGGAAGAGAAATCCCCTCATGGCAACTTTTCTGCTGGTACACGGCGCCTGGCACAGCGGCCGGTGCTGGGAGCGGGTGGTCCCCCTGCTGGAGTCGGCCGGACACCGCGTGTACGCGCCCTCACTGACCGGATACGGCGACAAGGCACACCTGCTCGGCCCCGAGGTGGGGCTCGACACCCACGTCGAGGACGTCCTGAAGCTGATCCACGAGGAGGACCTGAGCGAGGTGGTGCTCGTGGGCCACAGCTACGCGGGGCTGGTCGTCTCGTCCGTGGCCAACGAGGTGCCGGAGCGGATCGCGCATCTGGTGTACCTGGACGCGATGGTCCCGGAGCACGGCGAGACGGCCGTCGACGTGCAGCCCATGACCCAGAACCTCATCGACCTGGCCGAGAAGTCCGACAACGGCTGGCGCATCCCGCCGCTGCCCGAGATGCCTCCGCCCTTCGGCCTGTTCGGGGTCACCGACCCGGTGGACATCGCATGGCTGCGTGCGATGCTCTCCGACCAGCCGGCGCGCTGCCTGCGGCAACCGGTCCGGCTGGACAACCCGGCCGTGGACTCGATTCCGCGTACGCACATCCACTGTGTCGGCGCAGAGCCGGAAGGCATCGTCCGGCGGCCGGTCCCCGCGACACAGCCCAACGGCTCCCCGGCACGTATACGGCACCTGCCGACCGGCCACGACTGCATGATCACCATGCCGTCGGACCTGAGTGAACTGCTGCTCGAATCCGCTCCTCGTTAGCGTCCGGACCGTGACCGCGGTAGCGAGCGAGACGGGACGCCACGGTCAGAGGTCGTCCGGGGTGCCGACGGCAGCGGGTCCGAGGGGCGTGCGGTGTCCGCCGCAGTGGGCAGGTCGTAGTCCGCCATTCCCCTGTCGTTGACCGCGACGTCCCCCGAGAGCCGGTCGATGGCTGACGAGGTGCAGGCCGTTCCGCCCCGGGCAGCCGAAGCCGCGCTGAGCGGGGCGGTTCTTCAGCGCGCCGCTTGACGAGAGAGCAGCGTGGGAGGCTCCGGCGGTCGAGCGCGGGCAGGCGGCGTCGGTGCCGGGAGCGGCTTCAGCGGTCGGAGGGGAGGCTCGCGTCCGGTGCGACGGCGGTGGGTAGGTGGCTGAAGCCGTGGAGCCGACCGCCCCAGCCACAGCGCGGTTTCTCCCCACCCTGGTGCTTGCTTCAGCCGCGCGACCGGCGTAGCCGGGGAGCGCGCGGCGAGCGGTGCGAGCCGCCTTGATGAAGTAGAGAAAGGTTTGTCGCCTCCCCGGGAGGGTGCTCTCACGCGTCGCACTTCTGAGCTCGGGGCGGCACCTGCCTTTCTGCTGCCGTGGCCTCGGGGGACGTCGTGTCAGTGGCCCGGTCCTCGCGGCGGTTTGGGCCTGTGGGGGAATGCTGAAGCGCTGTGATGATCGATTCGACGTCTGCTGCGCTCATGATTCCGAGGTAGACGTAGGGCCTGCCGGTGGAGGTCACCGCCGGTCGGATGCCGCGGTAGTGGCGCTCCTGGATGCCCAGGCCGGCGAGGGCAGTCTTCAACTCTTCGCTCGCCGTCACGGCGGCTGCGTGGTGCTCGCGCCATCGTGGGAGGTCGACGCCGGTCACCGGACCTCTTCATCTGCATGGGGGTGCCTGCGGATCAGCACGGAGGCGTCAGTAGCGCGCGAGTAGTCTCCTTCGGCTCTGGCGGTCTGCCGTAGTTCCACCAGGTCGGAGCAGACGTCGCAGCCGAGGGGTGCCGGCGGTGGGGGTGGCAGCAGGAGGGGCTCGAATGGCGTGGAGCCTGCGGCTTCGGGGGTCTTCATGGTGTCGAGGGTGGCCACCCCTGAAGGACGTATCTCCGCGTACTCCACGGACAGTTGGGTCGTCTGCCGCTACGGTCCAGGAAGTCGGCTATGTCGGATGCCCGGTTGTCGCCGCGCGGCCTTGCGGTTCGCATCGGGGTGACGCCCAAGACCGTTGAGCGGTGGTTGGCGGACGCCGAGTTGCTACCCCACGCAAGGAATCGTACGGACGCTTGTCAGGCGCTGAAGGTGGATGAACAGATGATCTGGCCGAAGGCTGTGCAGGACCGGGTGAAGTCGGGACACGACCGAGAGCTCGTGCAGGCATATCCCTATCGGTCTGCGTGTCCGTCGACCGTGTGGGGTGAACTGGTCGAACGCGCGACGGAGCAGATCTGCCTGGCCGGGTACACGAACTACTTCTTCTGGCTCGAGCAGCCGGCCTTCGTCGAGACCCTTCGGAGAAAGATCGATGCGGGGTGCCGCGTCCGCTTCCTGATCGGAGATCCGGACGGCGAGGTGACCAGGCAGCGCGAGACGGTCGAGAATGTCGCTCTCAGCGTCTCCACGCGCATCCGCATCACCATGGAGCACCTGGAGCGTCTGGGTCCTGCCGACGGCCTGGAGGCGCGTTTCAGCAGCCACGAGGATGCGGCGAATCACGTATCCCTGTCGGTGTTCCGATTCGATCAGCAGGTGATGGTGACGCCGCACCTGGCGAGGCTCGTCGGACACGACTCACCATTGCTCCACCTGCGACGCCAAGGTGACGGCGGGATGTTCGACCGGTTCGTCGAGCATGCCGAAGAGCTCTGGACGAGGGGCCTCCCGGTCACTGCCTGAGCCGTCGATGAGGTCCGTGACTGCTGGAGCGGTGCGGAGCTGGTGTGCGACGTCTGAAGTGGTCCAGACAACGAAGAAGCCCCCGGCCGCCGGCCTGGGCCGTCATCGTGGAGCGGCCGACGAGAATCGAACTCGCGCTCTGAGCTTGGAAATCACGGATCGCTTGAGGGGAACCGAGGCACTGAACTGCGGAAACGGCTCCACCCAGAGTGAGCTGAGTAGGGCCCGAGCGGCTCGTGGTGACCGTTGTTGACCGGTCATTCCGGTGCGAATCCGGTGCACTACGGTTCGTCCTCGACGGGTTCGGAAGGGGGGGGCGGTCGTGGACATCGAGGAACTCATGGAGTGGTTGGCCGGGCGAGGATGCTCGGTGGTCTTCAAGGCTGACGGCGAGCGTGGGGAGGGGCACCGTTGGATGGTGATCGTCTCCGGCGGCGTCCTGGGGGCGGAGGGGTTCTTCAGGACTGACCTGTCGTCCGTCGAAGCGTGCGTCGAAGCCACTCTCGAGCACTTGGCGAGTCGGCAGATCTCCCCCTTCACCTGAGCTTGGGAAGCGACGCTCCTCCAGCTCTTTGTGCCGCCTCGACCAGCAACGGCGGGCGTCGAGGGGCCTTCCGGGGCAGACCCCTTTCGGCGCCCGCCATCTACCGGGGCTGACCGCCCCTCCGGGCACGGATCGGGCATGGCGTTGAGTGCTGACCTGTTCGTCCCGAAGCAACTAGGGCAGACATGGCGCCCTGGGGGACTTGTCGTTCACCTGCGCTGATGGTCCGCGGACTCCACGCTCGTCCGCTGTTGTGCGTCTGCGTCTCCGCGCAGTCAGGCACTCACCCGGAGCCAACGCGACGAGAAGAGGCGGTCCGGGCGCCGCGGCGGCCGCTCAGAGGTGATCGTCCAGCAACTTCCGTATCTCGTCGATGGTCATGGGCCCCGTGCTGTGCGCCACCGCCGCTCCCTCCTTCAGCAGGAGGCAGGACGGGGCTCCGGTGATCCCGTATCGCTCGGTTGCCGCCGGGCAACGCGTGATGTCGGTGCGGACGACCATCAGGCGGCCCGTGTAGGCGGCGGCGATGTCGCCCGCGACGAGATCCATCGCCCGACAGGGTTCGATTGCCTTGGGCCATGCCCCGGTGAAGTAGGTGAGAACCGGAACCTTGCTTCTCCCGAGGATGAAATCGAACTCCGCGTCCTCACGAGGTCGGTGAACCAGCTGTGTCATGGGAGCTCCTGACCTCAGGTTTCGTACTCCATCCCATCATCCCCCGCGCGGTGTGCCAGGACGGCCCCGGCCGGTCGTCCGGCCGGCTGCCGGGAGGGAGGTACGGGCTGTCGCGGGACGGCGGTGGTCCCCGGGACGAGCGGGCCCGGCCCCTTGTCACGACGACCGGAATGCCGTTTCCGGGGTCATAGCGGTTCGGCACCGGGAGCGAGCACGATCTCCGGACGCTCGCGGACGCGGCGGTGGACGGGTGACGCGTCAGCGGACCCGGAGACCGACCGCCAGCGTCAGTTCGAGGACCCGGTGTGGTGAGGCGAGATCGGGAAACAGCTCCCGCAGCTGCGACATCCGGTATCGAACCGTCTGGGGATGGACGAACAACGCCGCCGCGACCTCGTCCCGCCTGCCCTGGTGCAGCAGCCACGCCCGCAACGTCTCCTCCAGCCGTCGTGCGGTTGCGGCAGGCAGGGTCTGCAACGGTGCGAGGGCCCGTGCGCGCAGGTCCGCGAACGCGTCCACGTCGGCGCTGAGCACCAGGTCGGGCAGGTGGTCCTCGGTGTCGCGAATGTCAGAGGAAAGGGAGCGCGCGCGTAGGGCTCGTGCGTACGAGGCGGACGCGCGGGTCCAGGGCCGGGCCGGGCCGACCACGGCGGCGCGGTCGGTCAGCTGCCGTAGGAGGCGTGACCGGTCGGCGTCGGGGACGAGGAGTACACCGGTGGCATCCGGCAGATCGTCGAGGACGAGGGTGCTCGGGTCGAGTGTCCGGTAGGCGGGCCGGGCCTGGGCGGCGGGCAGCAGGACGGCGGTCAGTGAAACCGGAGGCTGCCACCTGGCCCGTTGGCCGGAGGCCAGCAGCACGTCCGGGCCCGCGCCGGCGAGGAGGTCGCGGGCCAGGTGTTCCAGGTGGCGCTCGTGGGCTCTGCCCCGGGCGGCGAGTTCGTCGGCGTGGCCCGCGGCGCTCGCGGCGGAGAGCTCGTCGATGTAGGCGAAGGTCAGCTCGGCGAACTTCGCGACCTCGGCGGCGGGCAGACCCGCGGGTACGGCACCCGCTGCCAGACATCGCCAGGCGACCCGTGCGCCGACGCGGTAGGCGCCGAGCAGGGCGTCCATGGAACGGCCGTCGCGCACCTCGCCGCGGCCCAGCTCGTAGGCGGCGTCCCCGGCGTCGCCGCCCGTGGCATTCCCGCTCGCAAGGTCCAGGTAGTGCCCCAGGGCGGTGCGGACGGCTCTGCGGATGGTGGCGCCCATACGGCCCGACAAGGCATGGGCGTAGGGAGGAACCTCGTCGATGATCGCCTGGACGACTTCGTCGGCGGTGGTCCTGAGCGCGGTCCGAAGGGCGGTGACCGTCGCCTCATCCAGGGTCAGTTCGCTGGCTCTCCGGATTGCATAGCTCATTTTTTGTTCCCTGTGAACAATTCAGTCGACCAGATTTACGTCCCGTGGTCAGGACTTTACGCCTGGAGGCGCAGCAAGCTGGAGCCATGACGAGTGGAGCCCTCCGCAGTGGGGCGTGGAAACTGCTGGAGATGGTCACGACGCCGCTGCTGCCGTCGGACTACCTCGACCTGGTCAGCCCGCTGCGTGCGGGCGCTGACCTGTGCGGGCGCATCGAGGCCGTGCGCTCCGAGACCGATGACGCCGCGACTGTCGTGATCAGGCCGGGACGGGGCTGGCGCGGCCACACAGCCGGCCAGTACGTGAGGGTCGGGGTCGACGTCGACGGAGTGCGCCTGTGGCGTGCCTACTCCATCACCTCGCCGACAGACCGCCGGGACGGCCGTGTCACGATCACCGTGAAGGCGATCCCGGACGGCAAGGTCAGCAACCACCTGGTCCGCAGAGCGAAACCGGGCACGCTGATCCAGCTCGATCAGCCGACCGGTGACTTCGTCCTGCCGCAGGCCAAGCCCGCCAAGGTGCTCTACCTGACGGCCGGCAGCGGCATCACGCCCGTGATGGGCATGCTGCGCGACACCGAACTCGACGACGTCGTCATGGTCCACTGCGCGCCACAGCCTCAGGACGTGATCTTCCGCAAGGAACTGCACAGCCTGGTCGCGGACAGGAAGCTTCGGCTCACCGAGGTGCACACCGACACGGACGGCAAGCTCGACATCGCCCGTCTCCAAGAGCTCGTGCCCGACTGGGCCGAGCGCGAGACCTGGGCGTGCGGGCCCGCAGGTCTGCTCGACGCCGCCGAGGAGCACTGGAGAGAGCACGGCGTCCGTGAGCGCCTGCACACCGAACGTTTCCGCCCCGGCATCGTCGTCGCCGGCGACGGCGGCGAGGTCACGTTCAGCGTCACCGGCAGGACCATCGCCGCGGACGGTGCCACGCCGTTGCTGGACATCGGCGAGGAGATCGGCGTGCTCATGCCCTCCGGGTGCCGTATGGGCATCTGCTTCGGATGCGTCACGCCGCTCAAGGCCGGCGCCGTCCGCGACCTGCGTACCGGCGAGATCACCGAGGCCGAGCCGGGCGTCCTCATCCAGACCTGTGTGTCCGCCGCGGCGGGCCCCTGCGACATCGAACGGTAGGAGCACCTTGACCGCCATCGACCCCACCGCCCACCTGACCGCTGAGCAGATCGAGGAACTGGGCCGCGAGCTGGACGCCATCCGCGACGAGGTGATCGCCGACCGCGGTGAGAAGGACGCCGCCTACATCCGGCGGATCATCTCGGCGCAGCGCAAGCTGGAGTTGGTCAGCAGGGGTGTGCTGCTGTTCTCGATCTTCCCGCCCGCGTGGCTGATCGGCACCGCCGGGCTGTCCGTGGCGAAGATCATGGACAACATGGAGATCGGCCACAACGTCCTGCACGGCCAGTGGGACTGGATGCGCGACCCGAAGATCCACTCCACCACCTGGGAGTGGGATCACGTCTCGCCGTCCGATCAGTGGAAGCACTCGCACAACGAGCTGCACCACACGTACACCAACGTGATCGGCAAGGACAACGACCTCGGCTACGGCATCATGCGCGTCGACGAGGACCAGAAGTGGCACCCCTTCCACCTCGGCCAGCCGCTGTGGAACTTCCTCAACGCCTGCTTCTTCGAGTACGGCATCGCCGCGTACGACCTGGAGCTCGGCAAGAACCTCCACAAGCGCCGCCGCAAGAACCCGGAGTTCCGCGCGCGGGCCAAGGCCGTGGGCCGCAAGATCCGCAAGCAGGTGCTCAAGGACTACGTGATCCACCCGCTGCTCTCGGGCCCCTCATTCCTCACCACGCTCGCCGCCACGTTCACCGCGAACCTGGTCCGCAACATCTGGACCCACTCAGTGATCATGTGCGGGCACTTCCCCGAGGGGGTAAAGGTCTTCGAACGCCGGTCGATCACGGGCGAGACACGCGGCCAGTGGTACCTGCGCCAGATGATGGGCTCGGCGAACATCAGCGGCAGCAAGGCCATGCACTTCATGACCGGCAACCTGTCGCACCAGATCGAGCACCACCTGTTCCCGGACCTGCCGAGCAACCGGTACGCCGAGGTCGCGGTGAAGGTGCGCGCGCTGTTCGAGAAGTACGAGCTGGAGTACGTCACCGGCCCGCTGCCCAAGCAGGTGTTCTCCGCGTGGCACAAGGTCTTCCGGCTCGCCCTGCCGAACAAGCAGCCCAAGGTCGGAACGCCGGACCGTGAGCAGGACCTCATCGCCGCCTGACGCCCCGGCCGCACCTCCGGCCCTCGGTGACGTCACTGCTGCGACACGACGGCCTACTCGGCCGGTGGAGTTCCCTGCTGCCCGGGTCCTACAGCTCGGTGAGCGCACGCCGGACAGACGCGACAGTGTCATGAGCAAGTCCGCTGATACACGCACGGCCGGGGGCGGCGCAGCAGGCCCTATGTGGGCTGATGTACCCCCCGGCCGGCTGGCGGCCGAAGCCGGTCGGGGACACCCGCGCTCCGCTCCGGGCCAACAAGAGAGCCCCAGGCTGCTGGCCTGGGGCTTTTTCATGGAGCGGGTGACGAGAATCGAACTCGCGCTCCGAGCTTGGGAATCAACGGGGCTTGGGCAGTCAAAGTGCCTTTGAGCTGCATCTTCGTCTGGGTGGGGCGAGGTTGGCGCGGTCTCTGGGCACTGCTCTTGACCGCTGCTGTCCGCTCCGAAGGGCACGGATGGGGCACGGTCGTTGAGGTCTGAGCAGCCTGATGTGCATCCTGTTGGCGCATGGTCTCTATGCAGTCATCAGTCTTCGTGCGGAGCTTCCAGCTCCTGGAGTCGTTCGCCGATGTCGTCGCCCCATGCCTGTGCCCACTGCCGCAGCCCGGTGATTGCCTGCTCGTCGAGTCCGTAGGCGGCGAATTCTGTGTCGTCGATCCAGTCGGCTCCACCGAGTCGCGCTTGGAGCTCGCTCAGATGGAAGGAGTCGCAGGCATGGCGCCGTCCGAGTTCCTCGAGTTCGGCATGGCTCCAGCGGTTCGCAGCGGCCTGTACGTCGATCAGGTCCCTGGCGAGACCGCGGTCGGCCAGTGCGCGGACCTTGGTCCCAACGACATCTTCCAGGGACAGGACCAGGCCGTGCTCGGTATGTACGGGCGGCCGCCAGAGTGCTTCCTTGAGGATGTCGACCTCGCACTCCTCGTGGCTGGCAGGGTCGGTCACAATCAAGCGCGCGGACAGCGGGTCTGCCTCCAGAGCTTCTACGCTCCACCCGCGCTGCTCTAGTCCGGCACGCACGACGGTAGCGATGTCCTCCATTCGATCTGGGTTCTCGGTCGCAACATTGAGGTCCTGGCTGAGCCTGTCCACCAGGCCGTGCGCCTGGACCGCGTAGCCGCCGGTGAGCGCGAGGGGGTACGCGCCGCCCACGGCGAGTACGTCTGCAAGCAAGCGGCGGTGCAGGCCGGTGAGGTTCACGCAGCGGTCCGTGCGCTGCCGCCCAGCTCGCTGAAAGTACTTTCCCAGACTTCACGGATATCTCTGCTGACCAGTGTGCGCAGTGTGGGCCACAGGCCGACGAGAAGGTCCCGATCGAGGTACTGGACCAGGTCGTCGTGCTGACCCTCGGCGAGGACGATGCGGTAGTAGCTCATCCGCAACCGGGGCTGGTCGAGGTCGAAGGTGGTCAGCCCTGACCACGCAACATGGAGCGGCAGACGCACAGGGCCATGCTGGGGACCGACAAGCTCGGAGAGCGCTGCGGGCAGGCGCCGGGCGAACTTGGCACGGCGGAGATCGGCAAGGCCGGGCTGTGATGCCATACGTCGATTATCCAGGAAATTCGGCAGTGAGCCGCTTGGTCCGCAGACAACGTTCCTGTGGGCACGAGGCGGGTCCGGCCGGTGGCCGCTCCGCCAGCTGCGAAGCTGCCAACAAGAAAGCCCCGGCCGCTGGCCTGGGGCTATTGCATGGAGCGGGTGACGAGAATCGAACTCGCGCTCTGAGCTTGGGAATCAACGGTTCTCGAACGACCGTATTGGCTCTGACCTGCATGTTTGGTCGAGACGTGCGCGGTTGGAGTGGTCTCCGGGCGCCGTACATGACCGCTGTTGTCCGCTCCGCTGGGCACGGATGGGGCACGGGCGGCGACAGTGCACCAGAACCTGCTGAGGTTCATGCTCCAGGTGGCCTGGAGGGTCAGAGAGGGATGATGCGGACTTGGTTGCCGCAGAGCTTGGTCATGTCGTCGCTGTCGGAGGTCAGCAGGGCGACGGGTTTCGGCTGGCGGAGCGCGACCTCGGCGACCGTGGCGTCGATGGCGTACTTGTGCCCGTGCAGTCCGGCGCCCTTGAGGAGCTCCGCTGCCGCTTTCGCTGCCTGCTCGGTGACCGGCTCCACCTTGATGCGGGACAGGGCCCAGTTCAGGCGAGGCATGTTGGTGGACGCTGCCCAGCGATCAGGTGGCGGAGCTCCGCAACAGGGCGTCAGTCAGTGCCCGAGCCGCGACCACCGGAACCTGAGTATCAGCATCAATGTCAGTGCTCACTTCTAGGGTTACTTGCATGGCGATATTCCGATCCAGCTACACGCTCCGGGTCATGGTCGAAGAGGCACAGAAGCTCACCGAGCACGCGAGCGTGCGGCAGCGTATCGATGAGGTACTGCGCATCATGGGGAATGACTTCGGCGGTACGTACGGCAAGGGCAGACCGCTGGTGGATGCCCTGGAGGACGTTGCTCAAGAGTCTCTCCTGCACGAGGACATCGCGCTCGCCCAACGCTTCCAGAGGTTCGCTGGCTACGCCGGTGGCAAGCTCTACCTCGACACGGTGGAGAACTACTACAACAAGGGGGCGCGACAGCGAAGCGAGGAGTACATGCGGCGGATGGTCGCCATGGGCGCCGAGCGAGCCGCGGCCGCCCTGGACGTCTTGCGCGCCGAGAACCCAGAGGCAAGCTTCGCTGATGCCCTTGCCCTCTTCCGCGGCATCGCCCGGGCCACGGACCACCTCGCCATCGGAGCCGGAGAGGGCGGAATCCAGCTTCCCAGCAAGTACTTGAAGCACCTCCAGGCGTTCGGGCACATGGAACTGGTCCTGCGGAACCTGCCTCGACCAGCCTCCGCCGAGGTTGCCCGGATGATGAGCGACGTCTTGGCGGATGCTGACGCGGGAATGCTGGCTCAAGTGCTCGAACTGAAGGCCAGGCGAGCGGGCCTTGAGTCCCTGCGCGCCGCGGTGGATCAGCCTGACAGTTCCGAGAGTGCCCTCCATGCTTGCCTGAAGAATCAGGAGTGGATCTTTGGTGGCGCCTACGTGGCCGAGCTTGCCCGCCGCCAGTACACACCGGACACCATTCTCGACATTCCGCTGCTACGTGGTGATGGATCCCTGCACGTGGTGGAACTCAAGCGTGCCAACATCGAGAAACTAGTCATCCGGCCCAGCGGCCACCTCATGCTGGGCGCGCCAGCACACCATGCGGTCTCCCAGGCGCAGAACTACCTCCGGACCATGGACGAGAGCCGTCAGACCATCCTCGCGCGGTACGGCATCGACACTCGCAGGGCTTCGGCAACCGTCGTGATTGGGCACTCGCAGTATGTGGGTGGAAGCATCACGCCCCAGGAGGTCGCGGAGACGCTGCGGACCTATAACACGCACATGGCACGCATAGAAGTGATCACGTACGAGACCCTGCTGGAGTCGGCGGCGCGGATGCTGGCGCTCTCGTCGGCAGGGCAGGCCCCCGGCCTTATCGAGGAATCCGCGGCATGAACGACAACCCTCGTGCGATTGAGTCCCTGCTGGCGAGTCTCTGTGGTGACGCGATCACCAGCAAGGACTATGTCGGCTACTTCATGAACGAACACGGCGAGGAAGTTGTTTTCGCTCAGCGCCGGGGTGATAAGAGCGCCCGGCTCTGGCACAGCGACGCGGACTGGAAGATGTTCCGAGTGGTTGATCATTCGATACGGCTCGACGGAGTCATGGACGGGATGATCACGGTCGACGACTTGATCATTGACCGATCGGAGGCGACTTGGCTGTCCTCCTGCCTGGCAGCCTCCCGACACCTGCGACAGAAACGCAGTTAGGGATCGCGTGAAGCCCGGCGGCGCTCTGGGGCCGCAGGGGTTCTTCGGGACTGACCTGTCGTCCGCCAAAGCGTGCGTTAAGCCACACTCGAGCACTTGGCGAGCCGGCAGATTCCATCATTCACCTGAGCTTGGAAGCTCGAGGGATTACGGGACAGCCCTTAGGTGCGATTTAGCCGTTGACCTGCGATAAAGAGAAGGAAAGCTCTTCGACAGGGTTGATCGAGCGACTTCCGTTCCCCGTGGTTCGCTGCTCAACCTGGCACGGATCTGGCACGGGGCGTTCACCTGTCCGACCCTCAGCAACGACCCAACTCGGAATAGTGAGGGCGAGTTACGGGCCATCTGTCAGTCCCTCCCTCTAGGCTAGACTCATCGGTTGGCCGGAGCCGGCATGAGGAGATGCAACTTTGACAGTCGTCCCTGCCACCCATCTGGTGGACCGTGCTGGAGTGTCTCGGGCCGCATACTTGGTTACCACCCAATTGGGCTGGCTTTTCCGTGAGCAAGAGACTAGCGATATCGGAATTGATGCCCACATCGAGGTGGTTGATGGGGCCGGAGCTCCCGGCGGAGAATCTGGACTGGGAACTGGTCGGCTCTTGGCTGTGCAGATCAAGTCCGGCGCTAGTCAATTCGCCAAACCGACGGATCTTGGGTGGTGGTTCTATTGTGACGCAAAACATGTTGAGTATTGGATGAATCACTCACTCCCAGTCACTCTTATGTTGTTCGAGCCGGAATCCGAGCAAATTTACTGGCAGCACGTTAGCGACGAGACGGTCATTGTCGCCGGGCAGGGCCATAAAGTACTCGTCCCGTTGAGGAATAAGCTGAGTGAATTCCACAGAGATGAGCTCGCCGTTCCGGCCCGACGTCAGACCAGCGGGATCGCCATTGCGAGGCCCACGCGGGGCGCATCTGTACGGCAAGCGGACTACGAGCTGGCTGGCGCCATCGACCTGCTGGTGTCTGCTCTGGGAAAGGCAGTAGAAGAAGCGACTCCGCGAGACTTCCGCTTCGCCTTTGCTTCTCAGTTGCGGGCACTGCATCGCCGCGTTGGAGCGCCCGGTCTCGATATCGTGTCAATAAAGACAGGGTATGAGGTTGCGAAGCTCTCTTCCTATCTTAAGGGGGTCACCCACCCAAGCAGGGGTCGAGTTGTCGCTATCGTTGAATCGCTCATCGAGTGCGCATGCGAGAAAGAAATTAAGATCCCTGAGTACCTGACGGACGTGCGCGCATGGGAAAGAATGTGGCGTGTTGCAGATAAGCCGGGGATGCAGAAGATCCTTAAGAATAAGGCGCGGAAGGGTACGCCCCTCTCCTGGCAATCATAAAGCTTTCCCGTCCCGCAGAGTGGCGTATATCTAACTCGCGTCACCACATACCACCTCGCTTCCATCCCGTCCGCCGTCGACCCACACACCCCGTGCCGCGTCTGCACGGCTCTGCCTGGGTCGATAGTGGACGGGATGGAAGCCCCCCCCCACGCTCGCCACGATGTGGCCGCGGCCGGGAACGGTGCCTCCCCCCACCCGGTGCCGCCGGAGGCATGTCCTTGACCGTGGGCCGCGTTCGTCGGGTGCTCGCCTCATGACCTCCGGGCCTTGCCACAGTGGGCGGGCGTCGGCGCAGCTGGGGAGCCCGCCCGGCGGAGCGGAGCGCAGCCGGGTGCTTTGATGAAGTAGAGAAACTCTTACCGCGCTGCTTGGGGCGGGCAAGCGGGTAGTGGTCCTGCCGGCCTTTCTGCGGACCGACGTTCGGCGACACCTCGACTGGTACGCGGAGAAGGGCCCGGGCGGACTGCTGTTCGTGGGGGAGAAGGGCAAGCCCTTCCGGCGTTCCACATTCGGGCGGAAGTGGCGCAGGGCCCGCGTGCTCGTCGGCATGCCGGACGGCTTTCGCTTCTACGATCTTCCTCACACCGGTCACACCCTGGCCACCCGGTCCGGGGCCACGCTCAAGGACACGATGGTCCGCGCCAGCCAGTCGTGGAGAAGGCCGCGCTGATCTACCAGCACTCGGACCTTGAGCGGCAGCAGGAAGTCGCGAGCGGGCTCGACGACCCCGTGCGGTCCGCCCGCAAGGAGGCTGATCGGGGGCCTTCTGGTGCGGATCTGGTACGCGACCCCTGAACTGGTCCAGACAACAAAGAAGCCCCGGGCCGCTGGCCTGGGGCTTTTTCATGGAGCGGGTGACGAGAATCGAACTTGCGCTCTGAGCTTGGGAATCACAGATCAACTTCTGGCCCCAAGCTCCTGAGCAGAGAGAATGGCAGACCAGGGTTGGGCCGCGGCGCTTGCCCCCTGCCCAGTACTGACCGCTGGTTACCCCGTCTTCTGGTGCTTATCTGGTGCGGGGACCGCAGGGGCTCGCTCGCCGGTCTGTGTAGCGTTCGCTGTCTGCTCGGGCCCGGTGTTGTGCACTGCCACGAGTTCGCCCAGGTCGTTCGAGACCATCACTCGTGCGAGGTGGCCGGCCACTGCCACAACTCTCGGCCATGCCGTCCCTTACAGGCTCTGCTCGTCAGCGTTGCTTCCTGTGCTGCCTGTCGAGCGCCTGCGGCTGGTGACGGAGTCGTCAACGTTTGCCCTTGAGTCTCAAGCGGCCTGGGGTCTCCTCGGTTGCCGGCGCTGGCGACGGGAGAAATAGGTACTGGGTGTCCAGCATTCGTTTCCACGTTGCCTGCGTGTGCATATCCGCCAGAAATGGGCTAGCGGTGATTTCATTCATTGCGGACAGGATGGCGCGACTGTCCATTCCTCTTCCGGCGTGCTGGGCGGTGGCGTAAGTCCTTCCTCCATGCAATAGACTCTCGAACTCCAAATATGTCGGGTCGCTGGAAAGTTCCCTTAGGGTCTTGCGTGAGAGTATGAGTGAGTCAACCTTTCCTGTCATGATCTCAAGGAGGTTATAGCCGCCTGTAGTGGCGAGCCCTTGACCTGTGATCGAAGCACCAGTCTTATTCCATGGCGGTAGTGAGCCGTGCTTGGCTTTGTAGGACTCGATAAGGATGCCCTCCAGGGTGGTCGCGTGCGCTAGGCCCTCTAGGGGGGAGTCGGAGTGCTCAACCGTGTTCTTGCCACGCTTTTTTTGCGTTCCTGGAGGTGCTGACCTGCTCCAGGGGTGATTGCACAAAAATCGCAAGACCAAGCTTCTCGTGTTCAGTAAACCATGCGGTTATCTCCCGCACTTTGCAGCTTTCTGGCTTGACCTTGATTACTCCGTTGTGGTGGCAAAAGCGCTGAGTTAGATCGCGTGCGAGTCCGACGTAGAGTACGGTTGAATCTTCGGGATTGAAGTAACAATAGACGCCGACAGAGGAGAATCCGTAGGTGTCATTTGGTGAGGCGATATCATCCAATGCGTACTTGATCTCGTGTGTTTCTTGTTTTCCGTAAAGGTCGCGGATAATCGTTCCCAGCATGGCTGGCTCCATCGCTGTAGGAAACAAGCATTATGTGACTCTCCAACTTCGCCTGTGTTGAGGGTACTTGGTCCCACTGACAGTGCAGTTGCCCGTTGGCGGTGTCAGGTGAGCTTGCCTGGGGCTTCTTCATGGAGCGGGTGACGAGAATCGAACTCGTGCTCTGGGCTTGGGAATCAGCGGTGCTTGGGTCGCAGAGGGGGCTCTGAGCTGCGCTTTTACGTCGGCCGGCGGAGATGGGCATGGTCTATGGAAACCGTGTCTGCCCGCTGTTGTCCGCTCTGCTGGGCACGGATGGGGCACGCCGACGGCGGGACATCAGTCTGTGGCTCTGCGCCGGAGCGGGTGACGGAAAACTGAAGGGGAACTACCCCACGGTGTAGTCACAGATCGTCAGGGGTTCCGTCGACAGCAAGCCCGCAATCGGCGGGAAGGCTGGCGGCGATCAACGCGTAGGCCTCTTCCTCGGTGTCGACCACACCGAGGAGGGGCTTGTCGGACTTGCGACGCGCTCGGTATCCACCCTCGACCAGCGGGTAGGCCGTACCGACATCGTTCGTCCAGGGCCACCGGGTGCACCGGCTCAGATACAGAACGCCGTGGCTGACCATGGGCCAGAGCTCGCGCAGCGACGGGTGCTGGTAAGTAGCTCGGGAAACGGCCGGATTGATGAGTCCCTGCCGTAGGACAGGATATCGGACCACTCTGCTGCCACGATCTAGCGGACGCTCGACTCTATTCCCGTTCACTCTCGCCAAATACCCGCTTTTCGTTTGCCCCAAATAGTTTTCCGGCAAGAAAAGCGTGAAGCGCCTTCCCGGGAATGCTGGAAATGCTGTCCCCGCGTCGCTGCGGAATGAGGAAAAATGAATCTCTTACAATCTCGTCGATGGCGGCTCCCTGCACGATAAATGGTTTCAGGGAATCTTTTTGGGGCGGGATGGTGATATACATTACATGCCCGCCATCGTGGGCCGCAAGGCCGATTCCGAGACCTTCAATGGCTGGATAAATCCGGGATTCGAGAACTGACTTGTACCGCAAATCGGTTTTGGGCTGAATATCAAGAGGCGTGATTTTAGCAAACACGTCTCCCGTGCCATCTCCCTTCGTTCTCATCCCTATGATTAGGATGCCTCCGCTGGAGGAGTTTGCAAACTGTGCCACATCCTTAGCCAGTTCGAACTTGCCGGCGTTCGTGTCGATCTCATACAAGGCTGATTTTGCCTCAAGCTGGCCATCTTCTCGCAATCCTAGAAGCGAGTTGATGTTCCCATTGACGATCAGACGAGTGGCGTGCTGCGCCGTAACATGCTCTGCGGTCGCGTTTCCCGGCCACCCGATCATTTCGATCAAGTGCGCACAGTTCAATAACTGCCAGACTGTGCGGTCTCCTGTCGACCAGGTCGTCGTGAGCTCGTGCAACTGTTCTTGGGGGCTGTCGTAGTATTTAGTTTTCACCAGCTTCGCATCGATCGATTCCAAAACTTTGGCGGCATCGGAATAGAACTGCTTGAAGGTAATTCTGGGGTGAGATTGCACTGAAAGCTCAACCATGGGGTTACCGTCACGGTTGACGCTGAAGTTGAGGCTAGGCTCGTCGTCCCTTCCTTTGATGAAGATCGAGGATGCCTCATTCTGAGTTTGCTTCTCACTGGTGAGGGGAATCTCTGTCTCAATGAAATGCCCTACCGCGCGCAGTCCCGCCAGAATCGGGAAATCGAGCAGCTTGTCGAATGTGCCGTTCGCCTCCCAGTAGTGATGTGAGTCTCCGCGCCATACGTGGGCTTTGAGCTCCATTCCTCCCCGCACCTTGAATTTGGCCCAAGTTCCGTCGAAACTCCCCGATTCAATAATTTCCATCGAGTTGCGTCACCCTATTCGGATCGTTGAATTGTCTGTGATCTTGCGATTAGGATATCGCCAAAGCAAGGTCGGCGGAGCGGGTTTGGCGGGGGCCCTGCCCGGGTTGGGTCGAGCATGATCAGGGGGCCATGCGCTGGCCAGCAACTCGGGCAGACTGTGACCCTGCCCGGATTGTGAACGAGTGGCCCCCTGGCCGCGCTCGACGCGGGACTGGAACCGGGGAGGTGGCTGAAGCCGTGGAGTCGACGCTCCAGCCACAGCGGGCTTCTTCCCTCCCCACAGTGCTAGCTCTAGCCGCGCGACCGGCTTAGTCGTGGCCAGAGAGGGCGCGGAGCGCGCCGCCTCTATGAAGTAGGGAAAGTTCTACCGCGCTGGTAGCAGGTGTCTAACCTCGAAGTTTCGTGACGGTCCACCGACTCCGT
>NZ_JBHVQX010000044.1:0-60714 GCF_042886395.1 Streptomyces sp. NPDC058008
ACAATGTCGACTTCTCGTCGGAGTCGCTGCCAGGCGGGCCTACGTCGCGGCGTCGTTGCGTCTCTGTCATCGGGGCACACTAGCTTGATCCACTTTCGAAACGCACCGTAGGGCGTGTCTGGCAAAGGTTGGGCGTTCTGGCCGGAACTCTGGTCCCGTGTCGTGTTTTCAGTTGCTCTCGACCGAGCCCGTCCGCGACCGCAGACGGCGACCCCGTCGGGACGGGGCGATGCGGCGGTGGTCGGGAATGGCCGCGCCGTATGATCGCGGTGGGAGCGAAGCACCAGGTCGGGATTCCGGCACTGGCGTGAGGGAGGGGTCAGGATGTTCGGTTGGAAGAAGAAGCTCACCGATCTGAACGATCTGATGGCGCAGCTCAGGCCCGACCTGAGTCGGGAATCGCTCGGCGTCGGGCCCGACTTCCCGGGCGTCGCCCCGAACCCGTTCCTGAGCAGTGATGCACGGAAGCGCAATGCGGAACTGCGTACGGGGGCGCTTGCGCTCGGCGTGCTCGTCGACTGGCGGGAGGTCAACGGCAATCCACGCGTGGTCCTGATGTTCGACGTGGAGACCGCCGGAGGCATCTCGTTCCGCGGTATCGCGGACGAAGACCTCACGATCACCGAGCTCACCCGACTCGCCCCAGGACAGACGTTGCCCGTGCGCTACCGGCCGGCCGTCATGGATCACTACGTCGCCCTTGCCCGGGACGCGGACCCCGCCCATGTGCAGCAGCTCTCTGACGAGATCGCGAGCCGCAAGCGGACCTGACCCGAAGCCATTGGCCGGATCCCTGGGACCTGTCTGATAATTGATCTTGTGGTGGGTCGTGGTGAGCTGACGGATTCGGCGTGGGAGCGGATAGCGCCGCTGCTGCGAGGTGTTGACGGGCGCGGGCATCCGTGGCGGGATCACCGGCGGGTGATCAACGGGGTGTTGTGGCGGTTGCGGACCGGTGCCGTGGCGTGACCTGCCGGAACGCTGTGGGCCGTGGCAGACGGTCTATGAGCGGTTCGCCCGCTGGGAGGCGGACGGCACCTGGGCCCGCCTGCTCGAGCAGGTTCAGCTCCGGGACGACTCCGTCGGAACCGTGGAGTGGACGGTTCAGGTCGACTCCACGATCAACCGAGCCCACCAGTACGCCGCCGGAGCCCGCAAAATGGGGCGGCGGCAGGGGACGAACTGGAAGATCCGGCATGCGCGACGGCTGGCCAGGCGCTCGGCCGGTCCCGGACCGGGGCCGGACGGCCCCGCCGCAGGCCCGACGCGGTCATCGCGGACAAGGCTTACTCGTCCCGGGCGATCCGCCGGTCTCTGCGGCGCAGGGGTATCCGGGCGGTGATCCCGGAGCGGGCGGATCGGAAGGCCAACCGTGTGCGGCGCGGTCAGGCCGACGGCAGGTCGCCGCCCTTCGACCGAGAGCTTTGCAAGGCCCGCAGCGTGGTCGAACGCCGCTTCGACCGTCTCAAGCAGTTCCGTGCGATCGCCACCCGCTTGGACAAACTGGCCACCCGCTGCAAGGCCGGACTCCACCTTGCGGCACTCATCCTCTGGCTCCGCGAACCCGCCCAAGATCGTTTGTCAGACAGTGCCTAGAAGTATCGACCGAGAAGACCAGCAACCCGGCCAAGTGCGCTCACAACGAGGACAGTTCAACAGAACAGCCTCAAAGGCTGCCCGCCTCGCAAAGCAGGCGACTGCCCGCACCGGGATGATCTCCGCCTACGAAAATCTCGCCAGAGCCACATTCGCAAGTACGCCGACACCGGAACCCACATGAATGCCGCGCGGTGGGCGGTGTGGCGCTGGGAGTCGCCCTGGCCCGCGCCGCGCCCGCCGGCGAGCGGCGGGCCGTCGGAGCAGCCCTCCTGGCCGAGGGGACCAGCGCGCGGACGGTCATCGGGCGGCTTACGAGCTCGCGCCGGGCCACGCTGCGGGCCGGTCGCCAGTGGCACCTGGCGCGGTGTGATCAAGCAGGACCGACGTGGTGCGATCAAGCAGGACACACCGGGGACGCTCGGGACAGGAAGAGGTCACCGTCGCGACATCCCCCAGGGAAGCCGCGCGGACCGTCCTGCGCGAACGGGACGGTTGGCTTCAGACAGGCGAGCACTGCCCGAACGGCAGCGCCGTGAGGCAGGCGCCGGTCGACCGGCTGGAGCTGTGGGCAGCGCATCGGGCTGCCCCGTGCCGCCGCTCGACGGCGCCGGGGTGAAGGCCCGGAGGCTGTGCCCGACGGAAGCAGCGGGCACCGCCCCGCGGCAGGAAGGCGACCGGGGCCCGGGGTCCACTCTCCTCATCGTGAGGGGCCCCGGGTTCATCGCACCGACATCGGCTGTGCCCGGCGCGGGGTTCCCGGCCCCGTGCTCGACGCGGCCACGCTCAGCCCCCCACTCCTGAACTCAGGCCCCGCTACTGCCCTTCCCGCTCTCCGGCGCCGGACTTTCGGCGACAGGAAGTCCCAGCACCGTCCGAGCCTCGGAGTCCAGTTCAACAATCACGTCGCCCCCGCTCTCCGCCTTCTCGAGCGCTGCCAGGAACGCGTCGGCGTCTTCTGCCTGCGAGGCCTGCTTCCAATGAGGAACGGCCCCGTCCAGGGTCACCGCGATGCGCCCGGCCGGTCCTCGGGCATCGCTCGGCTCCCCGTCCCGGGCCTCCCTCAGCAAGCGGGCGGTCTCCAGGTACGCCGCGCTCATCTCCCCGGCCCATCGACGCGCCGCGTCCACGTCCTCGTCAGGACTCTGCTGGGGGGCCCGAAGCTGTGCTTCCAACAGGGGGCGGAATGCCGAGACGTAGGCGTACTGGACCGGTTCGAAGTCGCCCTCCCCCTTGCGTATCGACTCCTGCAGGGTTCCCTCCGGCTTACCCGCCCAGCACAGCACGGACCGTCTGCCCTGCTCCCATCCGCCGCGGTCCGGATAGTAGAAGTAGGTCTGCAACCGGCCGTGTGCCACGAAGTCCAGCGCGTAGTCCAGGAGAAGCGCTCCGCACCGGTCACGGGAGGTCTTCATGACCTCTTCGGTACCCGGAAATGCGCCCTGGCCAGTCAGCTTGAAGCTGCCGTAGATCTCGCCACGGTGGGGCGCATCACAGTGCACCCGCGCGGCCGTGGCGTTCCTGAGCGGCCCCTGGTTGTCCCGTGACAGTTCGGTGGCCGGGGTGAAGCAGTCGCCGGTCCTCAGGGCGAAAACGCTCACCTCGTCGCTCCGTTCGACGGGGCCCCGGGGCGCGGTGTTCGACCAGGCGGAGAAATGCACGGCCCCCGCCATCATCAGGAGGGCCAGGAGCAGCACCACGCCGGATACGGCGATGCCGGCCACCGCCAGTCCTCTGCCGCGTTCCTTGCGACGGGATATCCGTACCAGCGCGATGATCCCGAACAGCATGCCCAGGGGTGCCAGGCAGACGAGTGAGAGGACGAGCGAGGCGATGGCGAATCCGCTGACCGGCAGTGGCTGGACAACGTGCGGCCCGTGCCAGGCCGGCGGGCCGTCCTGGGGCGGTTGCCCCTGCGACGAAGGTGGGCCAGGGGGAGAAAGCGTCATGTGCACAGCTCATTCTCTTGACTTCCGGGAGCGTCGGTCCCGCGCCCGCACGTGAGAATGGACCGTACGGTCGCCGCCACAGGGAAACACAGGGCCATAACCCACCAGCTCACGCAGCCGCACGTTGCCGGACCCCGGCAGTCACCGCGCCCCGATCCATCGCATCGTGAGGGGTCTTGGCCCCGAGTACGGAGCGCCGTCCGTCGGAACGCGGGAGTTGCCCCTGCCAGACGGGCGGCCGTGGTCCGGGCGCGGCCCGGCATCGGGGCCGTTCAGCAACGCACGGCCGTCGGGGACAGCGGGTGGAGGGGCAGACGAGGCGGGACTCAGCCGTATGGCTGTCGGCGGCCGGTGGGCGTGGCCGTGCGGGCGCCGTCCTGACCTCCCGGCCCCTCAACGCGGCCATGAGCCACAGGGGTTGAAACGGACAACCGCGCCTCGGGGTCGGACGCCGATACGGAACAGAGGAGGGGCGGCCGACGTGAAGTCGACCGCCCCCGTACCGTCACTGGCGGCCCGGTGCTTCACCTGACGGTGCCGGGCCAACGTTTCAGAAACTGAAGATGCCCTGGAGCGAGAAGTGCTCCCACTCGGACTCCGACTGGCTGTTGTTGGCCCAGACCGGTCCGACGTGGTCGATGACCCCGGCGAACGACGTGCTGTCGGTCCGCTTGGCCCCCTGGGAACCGGTGGCCTGGATGAGCCCGCCACCGTCGTTGGCGAGGGCGGCGCCGGCACCGCCGAGGAGGATGCCGACGGCGAGGACGGACGAGGTGAGGGCAGAGCGCATACGCATGACTACTCCCATGGATCTTGGATGACGTGCCGGGAACGGCCAGTCGGATGGTTCAACGCCGTGCAACGATCACTGGAAACGACATGTCACCCGGACGAGATCGTTCTCCGAGAAGCCCCAGGTCCAGACGCCGACAGCGTCACATACGAGACCGGCCGCGACGGTGCCTCGGCGCGGTGCGGGGGTAGGCGAGGCGGTCTGCGAAGTCTCGCCGAGGCAGGGGACGGTGACGCTCCCGGTCCAGCTGCCCAAGGGCGTGTTGAGGGCCGGAATCCCGTCAACCCCGTCGCTGTGAACCGAGTTGGTCCAGCGCCGCACGGTGAACGAAGCGGCGTCGGACCAACTCGGGCCACACGCGGTGGAACGGCGATGCACCGCAGCGGAGGACGTACCGAACGGCGGAGGCGCGGAGCAGGGTGGATCCGCATGAGCGGAACCCGCAGCTGTTGCTGATCCGGATTGCCGGCTCCGAAGGAAGAGCGCCTCGTTGCAGGCCACTGAACGGCATTTGGGGACATCCGGAACGTGTCGAGCCTTGCGCATGACCGTGCGGACGAACGATCTGGTCTGCCGGGCGCGGCGAGTCTTCAGGCGGTGTCACACCGCTGAGATCGGGCTGCACGCACAGCGGAACTCGGAGCGCCCGTCCTCGCTGTCCCGGATCGGGACTCCTGGAGCGGCGTCCCAGCGTCTTCAGTGACCGCACCGCGTTCCTGCGGCGGGGACCCGACACCCGGCCGTCGTGTGTGAGGGCGCCTGCCCTCAGGCGTGTCCCGGCTGTCCGGGGGGACGGTCGGCGTAGACGCCGTGAAGCATGCCCGTGGCCTGTCCCAGCTCGATCAGGTAGCCGTCGGGATCGCGCAGGTAACAACGGACCTCGGCTTTCCGGTCGATCGGTTCGGTGAGGAACTGGGCTCCCTTGGCGCTCCACTCGCGGTAGACGGCCTGGATGTCGGCCACACGGATGTTGAGGAAACACGTTGCTGTGGTCGGGTCGTCCGGTGGGTGCAGGGTGATGCCGGGCTTGTCGGGGGTGGGGCCGCCGCCGGGGTTCATGATGAGCCAGCTGTTCGCCAGCCGGACGGTGCACGGGTTCTCGGCGAGAACGATCTCCCCGCCGAGGACGTCGGTGTAGAAGGCGCGGGAACGCGGCACGTCGGCGACGGTGAGGAAATAGCTGAGGAGCATTCCGGAGTCCGGGGCGGGAAAGCCTTCTTGGGGCATGGGGCGGTCTCCCTTCTTCGTGAGTGAACGGGCAGCTCCTGGCCGATGTCGGTGACTGTCATCGCGCAGTCGGTCCCAGCTGTTCCGCCGGAGCCTTCTGTCAGGTTAGGGCGGCCACCGCTGCTGCGACATTCGGGGCATCTTGGAGGCTTCTGGACCGGTGTGCCACAGGGGGGAGGGCAGGGCATGGGCGGCGGGCGGTCGCGGATGCTGTGCAGGCAGAACCCTGCGGTTCGTCGAGCTCGTCGCGGTGCACCCCGGCGGTACGAAGTGGTCGAGCGTCGCGTGTCGGCCCGGCTTCTGGACCTGCTCCCTCAGGACGTGACGCCCTCCCCCCGTGCGGGACTGAGCCCCTCGACGGCCAGGTGGAAGAGGCGGTCGGCCTGGGTCGCGGGGGTGCTGAGATGTTCGGTGGCCAGGGCGATGCCGACGCTCAGGGTGAGCAGGTCTCGGTAGGTGACGTCGGGCTTGACCGCGCCGTCGCGGATGGCCTGCCGGAGCAGAGGCGTACCGGCTTCTTCGAGCGCGTCGCCGCAGGAGTGCGTGGTGGGTTCGTCGGTGGGGGGCTGGTAGGTGAGGGCGTCGGCGAGGCCTCGGGCGGAGACGGCGTACTGGACGAGGCCGTGGAGCCAGTCCAGGAGCGCGGCGCGGCTGTCGTCTGTTTCGCCCAGTCGGCGGGCACGTTCGCAGAGCTTCTCGATGCGTTCCTGGAAGACGGCTTCGAGGAGGACCTGGCGGGTGGGGAAGTGGCGGCGCACGGTGGCCGACCCGACGCCGGCGGTGCGGGCGATCTGTTCGAGCGAGGCGTCACTGCCGTGTGCCGCGACCTCGGCTTCCGCGACGGCGAGGATGCGCTGGTAGTTGCGGCGGGCGTCCGATCGCTGGCCGGTCATGTTCTCCTCATTGCTAAACGGAGGGGCCCTCCATATTCTAGTGGAACAGAAACGGCGGGCCCCGCCGTTTCTGTTCTCGACCTGTGAGGAGCAGAACCATGACCACTCAAGCCGCGCCCGTTCTCGTCACCGGGGCCACCGGCCGTCAGGGTGGGGCCGCCGCCCGCGCCCTCCTGGCCGCCGGTACGCCCGTACGAGCGCTCGTACGCAACCCGCAGTCGAAGCCCGCCCGGGCCGTCGAGGCGCTGGGCGCCGAGCTGGTCAAGGCCGACCTTTCCGACCGGGCCTCCCTGGACCCCGCCCTGGCAGGAGTCCGCGCGGTGTTCTCGGTGCAGATGCCGCCCATGACGGAGACCAGCGTCGACTTCGCGGGAGAACTGGCGCAGGCCACGAACCTGATCGAAGTGGCGAAAAGCCTGGGGGTGCGCCAGTTCGTGCAGTCCTCGACCAGCGGGGTCGGCGCACACACACGAGCCCCCGGCTGGGCCGAAGGCCGCTGGGCGGCGATGGAGGACTACTTCCACACCAAGCAGGCGATCCTGGAGACGGTGCGCAGGACGGGCTTCGACCGCTGGACGGTGATCAAGCCCGCGTTCTTCATGGAGAACATCCCCGCGTTGGTGCCGAACGGGCCCGCCGGCGGTCTGGCCACCGTGCTGAAGCCGGACACGGAGCTGGCCGTGATCTCGTGCGAGGACATCGGCGCGGCTGCTGCTCATGCCTTCGCCGACCCGGAGCGCTTCCACGAGGTGGAACTGGAGCTGGCGGGCGACCGGCTCACGATGGAGCAGCTGGCGGAGACCTTGTCCGAGGTATGGGGCGTGCCCGTCGTCGCGCCGTCGATGAGCGTGGAAGAAGCCCTCGCCGCAGGGATGCCGTCATGGGGCGCCGGACATGAGTGGACCAACACGGTCGCCCATCCGGCGCGCCCCGAATTCGCTCAGCAGCTGGGGATCCCGCTGACCTCGTTCGCCGCTTGGGCGCGCAAGCACCTGACGGCGACGTCCCGCTGAGGAGGCGGAGCGGAAAGTACTCGGAACATGCCGCCCACCCGGCGCACGTCCTCGTCGGACGACCGGCCCCGTCGTCAGTCGTCCAGCACCGCCAGGGCGTCGGACTTCACGAGTCGACCCGGTGGAAGCCGCATGCGGAGACGATGGTGCGGGCAGGGAGGGGCTCGCCGGGTGGCTCCGCGTACGCCTCGGCCGGACTGGCAGGGGAAGGTGAGGTACACGCGGAGTACCGTGACGTCCTCATCGGGTACGGCGGTTGCCTTGCGCAGGGCCTCCTTCGTCCGCTCGGTGGCCGTGGCGCCGAAGGCTCCCTCCTGTCCGGGCCGAGCGGAAGCTGCGCGGAGATGAACTCCAGAACGGGGACCTCGACGGGTGCCTTGGGACGGCTGGACTGCCAGGGCGGGTGCGTTCTCCGTGGTGATGACGGTTCTGGTCAGGGTGTGTCCTCGGGAAGGACGGCGGCAGGCCGGTGCCAGGCCCGCCGTTCCCGGCGGCGAGGGTCGTCGACCTGCGTCCACTCGGTGTCGATGCGCATCGTGGCCCGGCGCTCGTCGTCGTACGGGTCCCAGCCGGGGTCGCCGGTCCTGGCGAACCGGACCCAGGCGGCGTGCATGCGGGCGGCGAGATCCGCCGGGGGCTTCCCGGGGCCGAGCAGGCGGGACGGGCCGTGCAGCTGGGGGAGGTGCGCGAGGTCGAACACGAAGGGCAGCTCGACCGCGTGGGTGGCGCCGAGCTCTCCGTCCAGGGCGCGGGAGCGCCAGGCGAACGCGTAGGCGTAGGTGGCCGACCCGGGGTGGGCCGCATGCGCGTCGGCCAGGGCCCAACTGCCCGCGCCGAACAGCGCGTCGCCCATGATGGCGGAGCGCAGTTCACCGAAGGACCCCTCGGGGCGTGCCTTGCGGTACGTCTCGACGAGTTGCGCCGGACTCGGGTGCGAGCGCGCCGCCGCGTCGTCGACGTCCCCGGCGGTCGAGGTGGCGTACTTGTCCACGGGGACCAGATAGAGGTTCCCTTCCTCGGTGTTGGTCCCGATGAGCAGGTCGATGTCCTCGCCGAGGCCTGCGGCGACGGAATCGGCAGGTTGCGTGTCGAGGACCAGACTGAAGGGACTCAATCCGATCAGTGGATCGCGGTCCGTCCCGGTCTGCAGGTCGATGCCCGCGAGCCGGGAGGCGGCCTCGACGAGGCGGTCGTCGGAAACGTCCGCGAAGGCGTCGGCGCGGGGCTCGATGCCCAGGGCCTCCGCCGCCGCCCGGGTGACGCGGGCCGCCTGCTCGGTGGTGAACGCCCCCCGGCCGCTGCCGCTTTGGACGATCGCCCGGCGGAACAGACCCGCGGCTTCGGGAGCGGCGAGGACGCCGCCGACGATGGTGGCCCCGGCCGACTGCCCGAAGAGAGTGACGTTGTGCGCGTCACCGCCGAAGGCTGCGATGTTCTCCCGAACCCAGCCCAGTGCGGCGACGACGTCGAGCAGGCCACGGTTGGCCGGCGCGCCGGGGAGGTCGAGGAACCCGGTAATGCCGAGACGGTAGTTGAGGGTGACCAGGACGACGCCGTCGCGGGCGAAGGCGGAGCCGTCGTACAGCGCGGACCGTGTGGATCCGGCGACGAATCCGCCGCCGTGGACGAACACCATGACGGGCAGCTCGCCGCCGGAGGCCGCGGGCATCCAGACGTTGACGGTGAGGTGGTCCTCTCCCCGGCTCCAACCAGGCCCGAAGTAGGGGGACATGTCCACGCTGCCGAGCGTGCGTCCGGACTGCGGCGCGTTGGGCCCCGGCCTGGTGGCGTCCCGTACACCGTCCCACGGCGCGTGCGGCCGGGGCGGCTCGAACCGGCCGCCGCCAAGGGGCGGGGCGGCGTAGGGGATGTTCAGGAACACGGTGGTGCCGCCCTGCCGCAGACCACGGACGGCTCCCTGAACCGTGGTCACGACGGGATCGGTGTGGTGGCTCATGTTCTGTGTCTCGTGTCTTTCCGCAGGACTCAGACCTGCTCGGGGTACGGGGCGAAAGGGGCCCAGCCCTTGATGGAGAACTTGTCCCCCCGCCGCGCCACTTCGGCGGCACCGTGGCCGCCCAGATGCGCGGGAATGACGAGCGCGTTGTTGTCGGCCGCCCATCCCAGCACCTTGCGTCGGGTGGCGCGGGCGCCCGCAGGGTCCTCGCAGAAGCAGCTGTTGGAGTCGGGTTCGAGGATCTGCGCGGGGCTGTGCAGCATGTCGCCGACGAACACCGCGCGATCGGTCCCGGAGGTGAGGGTCAGTACGCAGGAGCCGGGGGTGTGTCCGGGAGCCGCGTCGAGACGGAGGCCGGTGTCGATCTGGTGGCTGTCCTCCCACAGCAGTGTCTGGCCGGCCCGGTGCACCGGGGCCACGCTGTCCTCGAAGACGTTCTGGTTGCCGCGACCGAGCAGAGGCCTGTGGTCGCTCTCGGGATTCCAGAAGTCGAAGTCGGCCTTCGGCATCACATAGGTGGCATGGGGAAAAGTGGGTATCCACTGCCGGTCTTTCAGATACGTGTTCCAGCCGACGTGATCGATGTGGAGATGTGTATTGATCACGATGTCCACGTCCTCGGGCGCGACGCCGGCGCGCGCCAGATTGGCCAGGAACCCTGTTTCGAGCCGGTTCCAGACCGGCGCGTACGGGCGGTCCTTGTGGTTTCCCACGCCGGTGTCCACGAGAATCGTCTGGCCCGCGCTGCGCACCAGCCAGGTCTGGATCGCGGAGTTGACAGTATTGGTCCCGGAATCGAGGAAGTGCGGGGTCAGCCAGGAGGCGCCCTCATTCCACACTTCTTCCGGGCTTTCGGGGAAGAAGGCGTCGGGCGTCATTTCGACGGAACCGAAGTACTCCCATACCCGCGTGATGGTGACGTCGCCGAGCGTGATCTGTTCCATGGGGCCGTTCCTCGGGAATGCGGAGGTTTTCAAGGAACCGTACGAGCGGCTTCGGCGCGCGCGGTATCCGTCACATCACTGCACCTGCGCGCATGGCCCGGGTGCCGTCCCGGCCGCTTGTAACCTGAACGGGCCAGGGCTGGGCCACTCCGATCGAAAGCCATGATTCCGGGAGACTCCGTGGACGAGTACACAGGCGACCGCGGCGCGGTCGCAGGACCGGAGCCGGTCGTCGGCCGGGACGCGGAATTGGCCCGCCTCTTCCTTGCCGTGGACTCGGTGTCGGCCGACCCCGTCCTGATGCTGGTCGGTGACACGGGCACGGGGAAGAGCGCGTTGCTGGACCACGCGGTGCATCGGGCTGAAGCCGGCACCGCCCGCGTACTGCGGGCCCAGGGGAGTGAGTCGGAGTCGAGCCTGGCGTTCTCCGCACTGCACCAGTTGCTGCGGTCGGTGCAGGCCGAGATGGACACACTGCCGGGCAGGCAGCGCGCGGCGCTGCGGCACGCCTTCGGCGACGGGCCGGCCGTGCCAGACCCCGATCTCATGCTGGTGGGCGTCGGCCTCCTGAGCCTGCTGTCGGCCCTGGGCGCCCACCACCCCGTGCTCGTGGTGCTGGACGACGTGCAGTGGTTCGACCGTGCTTCCCTGGACGCGTTGTCCTTCGTCGCCAGACGGTTGGAAGGTGAACCGGTCACGATGCTGCTCGGTGTCCGTACCGGCACTCATCTTCCGGGATTCGGCCGCCATGTACCCCTGCTCACCCTGGAGCCGCTCGACAGAGCTGCCGCCGATCAGCTGCTGAACCTGCGGGCGGAAAGCCCCACCGGGCACACCAGAGCACGCGTCCTCGACCAGGCGGGCGGCAACCCGCTGGCGCTGTGGGAACTGGCGAGGACAGCCTCCGCGCAGGACACGGCCGCGGGGCTGCCGCCGGCAGGCCCGCTTCCGCTCACCGACCACCTGGAGCAGATCTTCGCCGCCCGTCTGAACAGCCTCCCCACCCCCACCACGCAAGCCCTGCTGCTCCTGGCCGCCATGGACAGCGCCGACACCACGATCTCCGTCCCCGCGGGCCTCCCGCGCGCCGGGGACGCGGCCTGGCTGCCCGCCGTGGAGGCCGGGCTGGTCCGGTGGGTCGGCCGCGACGTCCGGTTCCGTCACCCGGTGGTCCGGTCCGCCGTCTACCACGCCGCGTCCCCGGGCGCCCGGCGCGAGGCTCACCTCGCCCTCGCCGGGACGCTGCGGGACGAACCGGACCGGCGTGCCTGGCATCTGGCTGCCGCCTGCCCGCACCCGGACGCGGCCGTGTCGGCGGAGCTGGAGCGGACCGCCGGCCGGGCCCGCCGCCGCGGCGGCCACGCGGCGGCGGCCCAGGCTCTACAGCGCGCCGCGGAACTCGCACCGCGCTACGAGGACAGCGCCCGGCTGCTGGTGGAAGCCGCCGGGGAGGCCGTGTTCACCGGAGACCTCGCCTGGGTCGAGGATCTGGTCGCCGCGGCACACACGCGCACGGACGACGAAGGTCTGCTGGCCGCCGCCGCTGTGCACGCGGGACGGCTCGCGGTCCTGACCCTGCGTCACTCCGTGGTCTTCACCCGACTGGCCGACCACGCAGAGCAGTTGGCCTCCTCCCAGCCTGACGCCGGGCTGGACCTCCTCGCCGGCGCCGCCGTGGTCCGCTTCTACTCGGGAGAGGACACCCAGCGCCACCGCATCCAGGACGTCCTGCGGCGTCTTCCCGGGAACGCCCCGCACGAAGGCTTGCGCACCTGGGTGAGTGCCGTATCGGATCCCTTCGACAACCGCGACCAACTCGTCCGTCGACTCCCACGGTTGGCCGCCGAGGCGGAGGGCCGGCCGGAGCGGCTCATCGCTCTCGGGATCATGGCATGGCTCCTGGACGAGACCCCACAGGCCGTCCGCGCCTTCGACGAGGCCCTCGACCGCTGGGCGACGCGGGGAGCGCTGCCCGAGGGCCTGGGCGGCGCGGTCGCCTGGGCCTACCTGGAACGAGGAAGGTGGGACCAGGCCCGTGAGGCCTGCGCCCGCATCACCGCGGTCGGCCGGGCGGCCGGCCTCGACCACGCCGTGGCATGCGCGGCAGCCGTGGATGCCACAGTGCTGGCCCTGAAGGGGGACGTGCACTCGGCCCGTGCCCGGGCCGAGGACGCGCTCGTCCTCATCGATCCGCTGGAGAGCCGCTCGGTCTCCGTTCACGCCCGCCGTGCGCTCGGCGCCGCGGCAGCCGCGGAAGGCGCCTACGGGACCGCGTACGGCGAGCTCCGCAAGGTCTTCACGGTGGACGGCGCGCCGGTCCACTACCACGCCTCCTACCCGGCCCTCGCTGACCTGGCCGCCGCCGCTGTGCGCTGCGGTCACCGGGAGGAAGCTGCCGAGATCGTCGAGCGCTCGGTGTCCGCCCTGGCGGACAACGCCTCACCTCGTCTGCGTGCGCTGATCAGCCGGGCCCGTGGCCTGCTGGCGGGCCCCGACGACGCCGAACCGCACTTCCGGGCGGCTCTGGCCGATCCGGTACTGGAGTACTGGCCCTTCGAACGCGCACAGACCCTGCTCGACCTCGCCGAGTGGCTGCGGCGCCGTCGACGCGTCGCGGAGGCGCGCGGGCCGCTCACCGAGGCCCTGGAGACCTTCCGGCGCCTGGGCGCACGCCCATGGATCGAGCGCGCCCGGGCCGAATCGCGTGCCGCCGGCCTGGACGTCGTGGACGCCGCCCCCGACGCGCTCGCCGCACTCTCCCCACAACAGCAGCAGATCATCCGGCTCGCCGCCCACGGGATGACCAACCGGGAGATCGGCGAAAGGCTCTTCCTCTCCCCGCGCACCGTCAGTTCGCATCTCTACCGCAGCTTCCCCAAACTGGGCATCACCGCCCGGTCCCAGCTGCGCGACCTCGTCGAGGGCACCCTCACGACGGCCGGCCACCAGGAATGACGGCATCCCCGGCCGTGGACGCAGCCACCTGACGGATGCCGTCCGGCCGTCCCGCCGTCCGTCCAGCTGTCCCGCCGTCCGTCCGGCCGTCCAGCTGTCCCGCCGGACCGGGTCGGCCGCGCGAGTTTCGAGCCGTGACCGGCCGGGCGGCCCCTTCTCCCCGGCACCCCGAGGCCCTCGCTCGAACCCGGTGCGGACGGGCGGAGTGACCCACGCCCCGCCGGCGCCGGTGGCCAGGACGTCGCGTGCCGGCATCGAGCGCACGCGCAGCATTCGTAGTGCGGTGACCCGGGACGATCCCCGGCGCGGCCCCGTCGACGAGACCCACGCCCTCGGGAACGACACCGAGCGGGGCGGGCGACAAGCCGCGCCCGGACCTCACCCCTGGCCCGCGCTGAGGGCCGGTGGGCCTCGGCCGGTAAGGAACGTCCCGTGACCGTGACCAGTAATCAAGAAACCCCGTAGGCGCTGTCGCTCGAAGATCCGCTCTTCGCCGGGTCCATTCCGGTAAGTGGCGAGAGGACGCCTCTGGCCACAGGAAATCCCCCCTCTCTGTCCCCACCGGTCCCTCAGGTGTTCCCTCGCCCCGCGAGCCGTTCAACACGTGCACGCCTCACCTGTGTTAGTTGATTTCCCCCCAGGGCAGGCGGCGGGCGTGAACGTACGGGCGGCGCGAAGCGCCATCAGTACGGGACGGCTCCCTTTTCCGAGGAAATGCCGATCAAGGCCGGGCATTTGATACCGAGAGGTGAATCATGCGGCGGGACGAAAGCGAAGAGGACGTCGAAGTACTGCTCACAGGAGGCCCGGACGGTACTCCGGAGCGGTGGGCTGTGTCGGCCGACGCCCTCGCCGACCGAGTGGCCGTACGCCATCTGAACGGCCGTGAACATTTCGAAGCCACCGACGACTGCATCGAGACCGACGGTCACTCGACTCCCGTCTACCGGTGGATCTACAGCACCAAGATCGCCGAATGACCGAAGCTCCGCACGACGAAATCCGACCGACCCGCGACCGAGAAGGAGCGAGAATGCAGGACAGTAGAACCTACGACAGGGAAAACGAGAGTGAAGACCTCCCTCACACGCCCATCGCGATCATCGGTATGTCCTGCCGCTATCCAGGTGCGCGCAGCGTGGCGGAATTCTGGAACCTGATGAGCGAAGCCGGGGACGCGATCACCGACACGCCTCCGGACCGCTACGACACCGACACGACGCCCCACGGCCAGAACGTCCCGACGCGCGGAGGCTTCATCAGCGGCGTCGACCGGTTCGACGCCGACTTCTTCGGGATATCCCCGCGCGAAGCCCGACTGATGGACCCGCAGCAGCGCTTACTCCTGGAGGTCGGCTACGAGGCGTTGGAGGACGGCGGACGCCCTCCGGCACGCCTCGCGGGACAGCACGTGGGTGTCTTCGTGGGACAGATCGGCAGCGACTACTGGCACCTTCAGCAGGCGGGTGACGACCCGGTCGAGTTCTACGGACTCACCGGCGCGTCGTCACGCGCCATCTCGTCCAACCGGTTGTCATTCGCCTTCGACCTGCGCGGTCCGTCGATGACGGTGGACACGGCGTGCGCCTCCTCACTCACCGCCGTCCACCTGGCCGTCCAGAGCCTGCGCACCCGGGAGTGCGACCTGGCGCTCGTCGGTGCCGCGAACCTCATCCTCGCCCCGGGCGACGGTGTCGCGTACCTCGACGCCGGGATGCTGGCCGGGGACGGCCGCTGCAAGTTCGGTTCGCGTACGGCGGACGGCTTCGTTCGGAGCGATGGCGTCGGAGCCCTCCTCCTGAAGCCCCTGGACCGGGCGATGCGCGACGGTGACCGGTGTCCGGGCTGTCATCCGCGGCAGCGCGGTCGGCAACGACGGACAGACCAGCGGCTATCTGGCGACCCCCGCGCACGAAGGACAGCGCACCGTGTTGGAGCGCGCCTACCTGACCGCCGGTCTGGACCCGGCCCAGGTCGACTTCGTCGAGGCGCACGGCACCGGCACGGCGTCGGGAGACCCCGTCGAACTCAGCTCCCTGGCCGCCGTGCTGGGCCGGGGCCGCCACCCTGACCGGCTGTGCTACGTCGGCTCGGTGAAGACCAACATCGGTCACACAGAGGCCGCCGCGGGTCTCGCGGGCCTCATCAAGGCGACCCTGGCACTGGAGAACGCACTCCTGCCACCGAGCCTGCACAGCGGCGAGCCCAACCCCGAAGTGGACTGGGAGAACATACCGCTGCGAGTCCCCACCCGATCCGTCACCCTCGCCCGGCGCACCGGGGGAGCACTGGCCGGCGTCAACAGTTTCGGCATCGGCGGCAGCAACGCTCACGTCGTCCTCTCCGCCCGGCCCGACACGGCCCCCGTACCCCCCGACCGCGCCCAGGACCCGCCGGACGTACCGCAGTTGCTGACGCTCTCCGCCGCGTCCGGGAACGGCCTCAGGGACCTGGCTCGCGCCTACGCCGACTTCCTCGCCCCCGAAGGCCCCGGGCGTGCCTCCTCCTTCCGGGACATCTGCTTCAGCGCATCCGTGTGCCGCGAGCACCGGGAGAACAGGATCGCGATCGTCGCCACCACCCACGAACAGGCGTGCACCGCGCTGAACAGCTTCCTGGACGGGGACACGGCCGGCCTCTGCCTGGCAGACGACGTCGAGACGCTGACCGCCCGAGTCGCGTTCGTCTTCCCCGGCCAGGGCTCCCAGTGGGAGTCCATGGGCCGTGACCTGTACGCGTCCGAGCCCGCCTTCCGCGCCGCTCTCGACGCCTGTGACGCGGCCGTCCAGGCGGAGGCGGGCTGGTCGCCCGTCGAGGTGCTGTACGGCCGTGACGAGAAGCAGGCGACCGCTCCCGACATCGTGCAGCCCACCCTGTGGGCGATGGAAGTCGCCTTGGCGGCACTGTGGCGTTCCTGGGGCATCGAACCCGACGTGGTCATCGGACACAGCATGGGCGAGGCGGCCGCCGCCTATGTCTCCGGAGCCCTGCCGCTGGCCGACTGCGCGGCCGTGATCTGCAGGCGCAGCTCGCTCGCGGCCCGCACCAGCGGGCAGGGGGCCATGGCCTGGGTCGAGCTGGGAGCCGACGACGTCCGCGAGGCCCTCGACGACGACGAGGTGTGCGTCGCAGCCGCCAACAGTCCGACCTCCACCCTCCTTTCCGGTGAGCGCGGCCCACTCGACCGGGTGCTCAAGCAGTTCGACACCAGGGACGTCTTCCACCGGTGGGTGAAGGTCGATTACGCCTCGCACGGCCGCCAGATGGAACCCGTGAGGGAAGAGCTCCTCACTTCGCTGTCGGACGTGGTCCCGCACAGCGGCCGCCTGCCGGTGATCTCCACACTGCTGACCCGGACCATCGACGGCTCCCAGATGAACGCCGACTACTGGGCCCGCAACATCCGCGAACCCGTCGACTTCGTCGGGGCCGTACGGCAGGCACTGAGGGAGGAGACCCTCTTCGTCGAGATCAGCCCCCATCCGCTGCTGACCGAAGCCATCGCCGAGACCGCGGACCAGACAGGCCGCAGCACGCTCGCCGTCGGGTCCCTGCGCCGGAAGGAGACCGGACGCGGCAGCCTCCTCAGGTCCCTCGGATCGCTCTACACCGCCGGCGCCCCCGTGCGATGGGAAGCGGTGGCAGAGGGTGGTTCCTACGTACCGCTGCCCCACTACCCCTGGCAGCGAGAGTCCTTCTGGCTCACCCCCGCCCCCACCGGGGCACCGCAGCCCCGTCGGACCGCGGAAAGCGCCACACCGCCCAGGCACCCCCTCCTGGCCACACGCATGAGCACCGACGAAGAAGGCGCCCACGAATGGCGCTCGACCCTGGCCCTGTCCGCCCACGAACATGCCTACCTGCGAGGGCACCGTGTCGAGGGCACGGTCATCCTGCCCGGAACGGCGTACGTGGAGATCATCTCCGCCGCCGGCCGGGCCGTCCTCGGCACGACGGCCCGCGTCGAGGACATCGCCTACCACCGGGCCCTGTTCCTGGACGACGGCGACGAGATCGAGCTCAAGGTGACGGCACGACCCATCGGGACCGGCCGGTACAAGGTGCGGGTGCTGGGGCGTACCCCCGACGACCGTGAGTGGACCCTGCACGGCGAGGCCGCCGCGACCGCCGCCGACGAGCCGGCACGAACCGGCACACCGGCACCCGCCACCGACCACACCGACAGCCTCGCCGACGCGAAGCGACGGTGCACGCGGCACCGGTCCGGCGACGACTTCTACGCCGACCACGCCCGCACAGGCAACGAATGGGGCGGCGTGTTCCGCGGACTCAAGGACGTCTGGACCGCCCCCGGTGAGTCGCTCGGCCTCATCGAGTGCCCCGAAGAACTGCTCGGTGAGCTCGACTCCTACGCCTTCCATCCCGCACTGCTCGACGCCGCGGGCCAGTGTCTGCTCTCCGCCCGCCCACCGGTCCCCGACGGCCGCGACCAGCTGATCGTCGCCGGAAGCGCCGACTCGGCGACACTCCTGCGGCCCCCCACCCGCCGCCTGTGGACACACGCACGCGCCCTGCCCTCACCCCGCGACGACTCCTTCCGGGGCGACATCACCATCTACGACGACCACGGCCGCCTCACCGCGATCCTGCGCGGATTCCGGCTCCAGTACCTCCTGGGAGCCGCCCCGCACGACCCCGTGGAAGAGACCCGGCACAACCGAGAGGAACGAACACCCGATGACCGACCGTGACCGCCGACCGCACCACGAGGCGGAGCAGCCCTCCGGCCCCCACCACGAGGCCTGGCTCCACGAACTGCGCTGGCTCCCCACACCCGCACCCGCACCCGCGGCCTCCCGCCCGTCCGGACGAGGCGGCTCGTGGCTGATATTCGCCGACAACGGGCCCACCAGCCGCATCCTGACCAACTCCCTCACCGCACGCGGTGACCGCGTCACCGTGATCGACGACGAGGACGGCACGGACATCACGGACGCGCTCGACGCCCTGACCTCGACCGCCGCACCCCGGGGCATCGTCTACGCCCGTGCCCTGAACGCCGGCCCTGACACCGGCTCCCGAGGCCCGACACGGTGCGAGGAGGCGGTCTGCCAGGGCCCCGTACACCTCGCCCGGACACTTCACGCCCACAAGGCCACGGACACGCCCCCGCTCTGGCTGCTCAGCCAGGGGACACAGGCCGTCGTCAGTGACACGGACGTGACGTCACCCTCCCAGGCCCCCTTGTGGGGCCTAGGACGGACCCTGGCCACGGAAGCCCCCGGCCTCCGCACGCGCCTGGTCGACCTCGACGCCACCGCCACATCGGCCGACGCACTGGCCTCGCTGCTCACGGAGCCCGGTGAGGAGGACCAGACAGCGCTACGTGACGGCCGCCGCTACCACGCACGCCTCCTCAAGGCCGACCGCCCCGTCGCGCGCCCGCAGCACACCGGTGTCACAGCAAGCGAGCCGGGACGGCTGAGCCTCCCGGAGCCGGGCCTGATCGAAGACCTCACCATGCTCCCCGTCGACACGCGTGCACCGGACGACGACGAGGTCCTCATCAAGGTCTCCCACGCCGGGCTCACGTACCACGACGTACTCACCACGCTCGGCCTGCCACCCTGGGACGGGGAGAAGGCGCCGGACCTCGGCTTCGAATGCGCCGGCATCGTCGAGGCCGTCGGCCCCCGGGTGACCGGCCTTGCAGCCGGTGACAAGGTCGTGGCCGCCGTGACCGGAGCCCTCGCCACCCACGTCCACGCCAAGGCATGCGTGGTCACCCACGTGCCGGCCGGCCTGACAGCCGCTCAGGCGGTCACGATCCCCAGCTCGTTCCTCTCCGCCTACTACGCCCTGCACACCCAGGCCCGGCTCAAGGCCGGGGAACGCGTCCTCGTCCACACCGCGACCGGCGGGGTCGGCATGGCCGCCCTGCAGATCGCCCGATGGAAGCAGGCCGAGGTCTACGCCACCGCGGGCAGCGAGAGCAAGCGCCACCAGCTGGAACACCTCGGAGTACGGCACATCTCCGACTCCCGGTCACAGCGTTTCGCGGAGGACTTCCGCGCCGACGGAGCCGAAGAGGGGATGGACGTCATCCTCAACACCCTGGCGGGCGAAGCCATCAGGACGAACCTGTCCCTCCTGGCGCCCTACGGACGCTACGTCGAGCTGACCCAACGCGACATCCTGGAGAACACCCCGCTGCCGCTCGGACTGCTCGCCGACAACCGGTCCCTCATCACCCTCGACGTCTGGAAGATGCTGAGGCGGGACCCCGAACGGGTCGCAGAAGCACTCGACGAGATCTGGGACCTCGTTCGCCGCGGCGTCTTCGAGCCCCTGAACGCCACGGAGTTCGAACTGAGCGACATCGGCGCGGCCCTCCAGTACATGGCCAAGGCACAGCACTCGGGCCGGATCGTCATCACGTTCCCCGCCTCACCCCAACCCCTGCCCGCACCGCACGCCCCGATCGACCCGAGCAGCGACCTGGACAGTGTGTTGCCACTTCGCGCCGACGCCACCTATCTGGTGACGGGAGGCATGGGCGGCCTGGGACGGCACCTGGCGCACTGGCTGACCGATCACGGATGCACCAGCTTGCTGCTGATCGGCCGCAGCGAACTCGACGACAGCGGTCACGCCCATGTGCGCCGGCTCAAGGACAGGGGAGTGGATGCCGTCTACGCACCCCTCGACATCGCCGAGCACGACGCCCTCGGCACGCTCCTCACCGAACGGGAGCGCGCCGGGAAGCCACCGGTCCGTGGGGTCTTCCACCTGGCCGGAGTGCTCGGGCACGTGTCACTCACGGACGTGGGGCGCACCGAACTCGCACGGATCCTCCGCCCCAAGACGGCAGGCGCCTGGGAACTCCACAGGACCCTGGACGAGGTCGACCTCTTCGTACTCTTCTCGTCCGCCGCCTCCCAGATCAGTTCTCCGTTCCGAGGCTGCTACGCGGCGGGCAACGCGTTCCTCGACGCGCTGGGCCACTACCGCCGCGCGCACGGCCTGCCCGCGACGGTCGTCAACTGGGGTTTCTGGAGCGAGGCGGGCATGACGGCCCGCTGGGAGAAGGAGAACGGACGCAGCTCCCGGCCTCAGGGCATGACGAGCTTCACTCCCGACGAAGGCATGACCGTGCTCGAGGAGATACTCCGGACAGCACGCCCGCAGACCACACCCCTGCCCACAGACTGGTCCCGATGGGCACAGGTGTACCCCGAAGCCGCCAGTTCTCCCCTCCTGCGGGAGCTGACCGGCGCACAGCCCGGACCCGACCCATCAGCTCCGTACGACCGGCCCTCCCCGTCAGTCGCTGACGACGAAGGCTCCGCAGCGGATGACGAGCCCACCACCGAGCAATCACCGGGCGAGCACGAACCCGCGTCGACCCGGGACACCAGTGGCGGATCCACCTCGGCAGGGGACGCGGGAGCAACCCTGGACGACGACACCGGCGACCGAGACACAGTGGAGAAGACCGTCATCCTGATCTCCGCCGACGTCCTCGGCACACCCCCCGAGCGCATCCGCACCAGGCGACCCCTCAACAAGCAGGGCATGGACTCCCTGATGGCCACCCAGCTGCGCAACCGTCTCCAGCGGGAATTCGACGTCACGCTCCCCGTCACCATGCTCCTCAAGGGGGCCAGCATCGTCACGATCGCCGACCGCATCGCCACCCCACGCACCGTCGAGCGCTGAGGAGCAACTGCCCACCCGCAGGCCGGGAGCCTCGACGAGTCCCTCCCGGACCGAGCACGCGAGAACCGGTAGGCGCCGTGCCCCACGCCGGCAGCGCGACGCCTACCGGGAGCACCCGACTCCGGATCGACCAAGTCGGCGCCGCCCCCACCTGTTTCCTCCCCCGGAACTGCGGCGGATCGGCCGGGCCCGACGTCACGCGATCGGGACACTCTGCCCTGGTGGGCGGTCCCGATGCGGCGCACGGCGGTTCGTTCGGTGATATCGAAGAGCCTCTGAGCGCAGCGGGTCGCCGGGGCGGGGCTACGCCGAGGACGCGGTCCCCGCTCCGCCTGTCGCGGTCAGGCTCTTGGGCAGCACATGGTGACGAAGCCGCGGATCACGGCGACCACCCGCAGAATCCGCAGACAGCGCTGGAACTCGCACCTTGGACGAACAGCCCCTGGATCAGCGCAGTTTGATCGCGCCGCCGTCCGCCATGACCGTCTGGCCCGTCATGTACCGCGCGTCATCGCTCGCGAGGAAGGCGACGATGGGCGCGACGTCCTTGTCGGGGTCGCCGAAGCGGCCCAGCGGTACCTTGGCCGCGGACAGCGCGTACTGTTCGGGCCGGGCTTCCGCCCACTTGGCGACGCCCGCCGTCAGGGCCATCGGGCAGACCACGTTGACGCGGATGTTCAGCGGCGCCCATTCGTTGGCCACGACCCGGCTCAGGCCGCGGATGGCCTCCTTGGCGGCCGCGTACGACGCCTGGTTGGGCTGGCCGTCGAGTCCCGCACCCGAGCCGAAGTTGATGACCGAGGCGCTGCCGGCCTTCTTCAGCTCCGGCAGGGCGGCCAGCATGAAATTGCGGGTGGCGTACAGGCCGGTGTTCATCGCGAGGTCCCAGTCGTCGTCCGTCTGGTCCTCGAACGGCCTCTGCCGCGACACGCTCGCGTTGTTCACCAGCACATCGAGCTTTCCGAAGCGCTCGACGGCCGCGGTGACCGCCCGGTCCGCGACGGCACGGTCCGAGACGTCGCCGGACTGGAAGACCACGGAGTCGCCCAGCTCGTCGGCCAAGGCCTTCCCGGCGTCCTCCTGTAGGTCGACCACGACGACGCGAGCGCCGCGTGCCACGAAAAGCCTGGTGACGGCCCCGCCGATACCGGAGGCGCCTCCGGTGACGATGGCTGCCTTGCCCTGAAGACCGAGGGAACTCATGGTGATCGCTTCCTGACGTTGACGGGGACATGGGCGTCCGATGCCGCAGCTGGGATCCGCCGCACCTTTACTAGAATGAATTCTAGTATGACGGTTTCGGGGAGCCCGGCAGGCCTCGCGGACCATGCGCAATGCGGCGGACCCCCGGCCGCCCGCCCTCGGTGGCGCCGTCCGCGGTCCGTGTGCGGAGCGGGTGCACGGACCGCGAACCGTGAGGTCCGCGTATCCAGTCGCCGAGCCGAGGCATCCGGCGACACTTGGCTCATCTGCGCACCGGCAGGGGAGGGCCGGGCTCTGCAACGAGACGCTCGGCGCCGCCCCTGCCGCACGTGTCGTCCCTGGGGCGGACGCCCCGGCCCACGCCCATAGGCAGCATCTCGCTGTGCCTGCCCGCCGCGCACGGTCCGTGGCCCACCGTGACCCGGGCCCGGCCTTGCTCCTCGGCCTCGCCCCCGCGTTCTCCGCCACGCCGGGCCCGTTCGTGGGCCCCCGCGACGTCCGAAGTGCCTGTTCGGCGCCGTCCCGCCCGGTCCGGGCACCGGGCCGGACGCGTCGGCGCGCAGGGGGTGCGCACTGTCGGCGCTCTTCAGGGGCGCGCCTCCTCCTGCGGTCTGCCGAGATCCAGGCTTCGGGCGATCCGGCGCCGGTGCCAGTCCGGTGTCCCGAAGAGTTGGGCGGAGCTGTGCGCCCGCTTGAAGTAGCGGTGCGCGTCGTGTTCCCAGGTGATGCCGATGCCGCCGTGCAACTGGATCATGTCGCCGGCCACCGTCGACAAGGCCTCCGAGGCCGCGGCCTGGGCCACCGACGCATACCTGCCGAACCCGGCCGGCTCAGCCCCCTCCGCCGCGAACGCGGCGCCGAGCGCCGCCGAACGCGCCGCCTCGACCAGCACGTACGCGTCCGCCAGCCGGTGTTTGACGGCCTGGAAGGAACCGATGGAGCGGCCGAACTGTACGCGTTCCTTCGTGTACGCCACCGTCAGGTCCAGGCATGCCTGCGCGGCCCCCACCTGTTCCGCGGCCAGGGCCGTGCGAGCGAGGTCCAGGGCGTGCTCCAGGGCGCGCGCCCCGCCGCCGTCCGTGCCGACGAGCCGCCCCTCGGCCCCCTCGAACCGCCACCGCCCCAGCGGGCGGGTCCGGTCCATGGCCACCATGGTCTCGCCGTGGGCGCCCGGGTCGCCGGGGGCGACCTCGAAGAGGGAGACGCCGACGCCGGTACGAGCAGTGACGAGCAGGGTGTCCGCCTCGGTGCCGCCCAGTACGTGCCGCTTGGAACCGTCGATCCGACGGTTGCCCGCGGTGCTCGGAGCGGCCGTGGCACGTGTGGCCGCCGGGTCCCACGAGCCGTCCTCCGCCCAGGCGACGCCGACCACGGCACTGCCGTCGGCGATGCCGGGCAGCAGCCGCGCGCAGGCGTCGTCGTCGCCGGTGGCGAGGAGGAGCTGCGCGGCGAGCACGGCGGAGCCGAGCAGGGGTACCGGGCTCAGTACCCGGCCCAGCTCTTCCATCACCACGTGCACGTCCACCGCCCCGCACCCGGCGCCCTCGTACTTCTCCGGAACCGCGAGAGAGGCGACGCCGATCTGCTCGGTCAGGGGTCGCCAGGCGTCCGTGCCCTCGTGCCGGGCGAGCAACGACTTTACGGCGGCGCGCAGTTCGTCCTGCTCCTGGGTCAGCCTCATGCCTGCGCCCCATCGGGCACGAGTCCGGTGACGACCTGGGCCCGGCACGCTGAGGGTGTTCCCCAGGCGTTCCGCAGGGGGCGGGCCTTGCGGATCCACAGCGAGAGGTCGAGCTCGTCCGTGTAGCCGAGTGCCCCGTGCAGTTGCAGGGCGGTGAGCGCGGCACCGTAGGCCGCCTCACCGGCCACCACCTTCGCCGCGGCGATCTCGCGATCGGCGTCGGCCGCGGCACCGGTGGAGAGGTCTGCGGAGGCCAGCGCGAGTGCGGCGGAGTGCACCAGCGGTTCGGCGAACTCCAGTGTGATCAGGACGTTCGCCAACTGGTGCTTCACCGCCTGGAAGGAGCCGATCGCGACCCCGAACTGGGAGCGGCGGCGCACATGGTCGACCGTGTGTACGAGCAGGGTTCGGCCCAGGCCGAGGGACTGCGCGGCGGTGGCCAGCCGCGCGTGCCGGGTGGCGTGCCGGGCGGCGTCCGTCACGGCGGCCCCGCGGGCCAGGACGGTTCCGCCGAGGGGACGGGCGAGCCGGCGCGCCGGGTCGGCGGACTGCTGCACCTCGCCCGCCGACTCCGCGAGCCTCACGGTGTCGCCCTCCACCGCGAACACCCCGTCGGCGGTGGCGGCGTCCAGCGCGTACGGCGCGTCCGCGGCGAGCAGGGCGAAGGAGACGGCCGACTTGCCGGAGGCGATGCCCGGCAGCCAGTCGGCGGCCAGCGCCCGGTCGCCGAGCCGGTCCAGGAAGGCCGCCGCCGCCACCGTCTCCGCCAGCGGACCGGGCACCGCGTGCCGGCCCAGCTCGGTGAAGGCGACGGCCAGTTCGGCCGGCAGCGGACCGAGGCCCTCGTGGCGCTCCGGCACGGCGAGGGCGAACACCCCGGCGTCCGCCAGTCTGGACCACAGCGCGCGTCCCGGCGCGGTGTCACCGGCCGCCCAGGCCCGTACGACGGCGGGGGTCCTGGCCGCGGCCAGCATGGTGTCCAGCGAGCGGGCGAACTCCCGCTGTTCGTCGTTCAGGAGGAACCGCATCACCGGCGTCCCTTCGGCAGGCCGAGCAGCCGCTCGGCGATGATGTCGCGCTGGATCTCGTTGGTGCCCGCGTAGATGGGTCCGGCCAGGGAGAAGGTGTGGCCCTCGGTCCAGTGGCCGTGCGCCGGGGCTTCCGGGGCGGCGTCGGACAGCTCGCCGACGGCGCCCAGCAGGTCGAGGCCGGTCTCGTGGAGGGCGATGTCCAGCTCGGACCAGAACACCTTGTTCAGGCTGGACTCGGCGCCGATCGTGTCTCCCTCGGCGATCCGGGAGACGTTCCGGTAGGCGAACAACTGGTAGGCGCGGGCCGCGATGGCGGCGTCGGCCACCCGGTCGCGCAGCGCGGTGTCCGACGGCTCGCCCGCCGAGCGCCACAGCTCGGTGAGCCGGCCCGAGGCGGCCGTGAACCGGCCGGGGCTGCGCAGCGTCAGTCCCCGCTCGTTGCCCGCCGTGCTCATCGCGGCCCGCCAGCCCCGGCCTGGCTCTCCGATCACGTCCTCGTCGGGGACGAAGACCTCGTCGAGGAAGAGTTCGGCGAAGGCGGGCTTGCCGTCGAGCCGCCCGATGGGACGCACGGTCACACCGGCGGCGTCCAGCGGGAACATCAGGTAGGTCAGACCGCGGTGCGGCCGGTCCGCGTCGGGGTGGCTGCGGAACAGGCCGAACGCGCGGTCCGCGAAGGCCGCCCGCGACGACCAGGTCTTCTGGCCGCTGAGCAGCCAGCCGCCCTCGCAGCGTACGGCGGTGGAGCGCAGCGAGGCCAGGTCGGAGCCCGACTCCGGCTCGGACCAGGCCTGGGCCCAGATCACCTCACCGCTCGCCATCGACGGCAGGACGCGGGCGCGCTGCTCGTCGGTGCCGTGCTCGAAGAGGGTGGGGGCGAGGAGGCTGATGCCGTTCTGGCTCACCCGGCCGGGGGCGCCGGCCGTGTGGTACTCCTCCTCGAAGATCAGCCACTCCAGCCACGAGGTGTCGCGGCCGCCGTACTCCCTCGGCCAGGACACCACCGACCAGCGGTCGGCGAACAGGGTGCGCTCCCACTCGCGGTGGGCGGCGAAGCCCTCCGCGGTCTCCAGGGAGGGCAACGGCTCCGCGGGGACGTGCGCGCGCAGCCAGTCGCCGGCCTCGGCGCGGAACGCGTCCTCGGCGGCGGTGAACTGGAGGTCCATCAGGCCGAACCCTTCTTCATGGCACGGATGTCCATGCCGCCGAGCGGGTCCGCGGCGGTCTCCGCGTTGTGCGCGTGCGCCAGGTGGTGCAGCCCGAAGACCGAGTCCATGCCGGTGTGCAGACCCTGGAGGTCCTCGGCCTGGTTCACGGCACGCTTGGCCAACGCCAGTCCCATGCGCGGCATCTCGGCCACACGCAGGGCCAACTCGTGAGTTCTGGAGCTGAGTTCGTCCCGTGGGACGACGCGGTTGACCATGCCGACCTCGTAGGCGCGCCGCGCGCTCATCCGGTCACCCGTGAACAGGAACTCCCTGGCGACGCGCGGCGGCATCACCCAGGGGTGCGCGAAGTACTCGACGCCCGGGATGCCCATGCGGACCACCGGGTCGGCGAAGAAGGCGTCGTCGGAGGCGACGATCAGGTCGCACACCCAGGCCAGCATCAGACCGCCCGCGACGCAGGCGCCCTGCACGGAGGCGATGACGGGCTTGGGCAGCTCTCGCCAGCGGCGGCACATGCCGAGGTAGACCTCGGACTCGCGGGCGTAACGGCTCTCCGCCCCCGCCTTGTCCGAGTGGTCCCACCACAGCCCCGCCCTGCGCTCGAAGGGCAGATGGGCGTCGCGCTCGAGGGTGCCGATGTCGTGACCGGCCGAGAAGTGCTTCCCCGCACCGGCCAGGACCACGACCTTGACCCCGTCGTCCGAGGCGGCCCGGTAGAAGGCCCGGTCCAGGGCGTAGGTCATCGCGGAGTTCTGCGCGTTGCGGTACTCGGGCCGGTTCAGGGTGATCACCGCGACCGGCCCGTCGCGGTCGTAGCGCACCGGGCCGTCCTGCGGTTCCTGGTCCGGCACCTCCGCGTCCCGCGCCTGCGGTGCCTGGCCGTCCCGTGTCTGAGGGCGCTCGGTCTCTTGTTCGTGGGCAGCGGACATCCGCCCCTCCTTCCCTAACAAGTGTTTGGTAGGTTAACGTACGTCCATGACCAGCGTCGAGGAGTTCCGCACCGAGGTCCGCGGCTGGCTCCGGGCCAACCTCACCGGAGAGTTCGCCGCCGTGCGAGGCCGCGGCGGGCCGGGCCGTGAACACGAGGCGTTCGCCGAACGGCTCGCCTGGGAGCGGCACATGGCCGCCGCCGGCTGGACCTGCGTGGGCTGGCCGGTGGAGTGCGGCGGACGCGGCGCCACCCTCGAACAGCAGGTCGCCTTCCACGAGGAGTACGCCCTCGCCGACGCACCCGGCCGCGTCAACCACATCGGCGAACAGCTCCTCGGCCCGACCCTCATCGCTTTCGGCACCCCCGCACAGCGCGCCCGCTTCCTGCCGCCGATCGTCAAGGCCGAGGAGCTGTGGTGCCAGGGCTACAGCGAGCCGGACGCCGGCTCCGACCTGGCCAACGTACGCACCCGGGCGGAGCGCGACGGCGACGCGTGGACGGTGACCGGCCAGAAGATCTGGACCTCGCTCGCCCACGAGTCCCACTGGTGCTTCGTCGTCGCCCGCACCGAACCCGGCTCAGTGCGCCACCACGGGCTCTCCTACCTGCTGGTCCCGCTCGACCAGCCCGGCGTGGAGGTCCGCCCCATCACCCAGCTCACCGGCACCAGCGAATTCAACGAGGTGTTCTTCGACCGGGCCCGCACCCCCGCCGGGAACATCGTCGGGGCCCCCGGCGAGGGCTGGAAGGTCGCCATGGCCACGCTCGGCTTCGAACGAGGCGTGTCCACCCTCGGCCAGCAGGTCGGGTTCCGCCGCGAACTGGAGACCCTGATCGGCCTGGCCCGCCGTAACGGAAGCGCCGACGACCCGCTGATCCGCGACCGGATCGCCCGCGCCTGGACCGGCCTGGAGATCATCCGGTTCAACGCGCTGCGCATGCTGGAGGGAGCCGCCGCTGGCGCGCCGGGCCCGGAGGCCTCCATCGGGAAGATCTACTGGGCCACCTGGCACCGGGAACTCGGCGAACTCGCCATGGACGTGTGCGGCGCCGACGGCATGCTCGCCGCCGGCGAACCCTACGACCTCGACGACTGGCAGCGCCTCTTCCTGTTCTCCCGGTCCGACACGATCTACGCGGGCTCGAACGAGATCCAGCGCAACATCATCGCCGAGCGGGTGCTCGGTCTGCCCAGAGAGGTCCGCCCATGACCACCGACCCCGTCTACGTCCCCGGCCACGGCCTGCTCAAGGGCCGTACCGCCGTCGTCACCGCCGCCGCGGGCGCGGGCATCGGCGGGGCCACCGCCCGGCGCCTGCTCGAGGAGGGCGCCGACGTACTCGTCTCCGACACCCACGCGCGCAGGCTGGAGGAGACCAGGGCCACCCTCGCCGACGCGTTCGGCAGGAACAGGGTCACCGCCCTGACCTGCGACGTCACCGACGAGAGCCAGGTGGGCGCACTCTTCGACCTTGCCGAGGAACGGCACGGCCGGCTGGACGTCGTCGTCAACAACGCCGGCCTCGGCGGCACCGCGGACCTGGTCGACATGGCCGACGGACAATGGGACAAGGTCATCGACGTCACCCTCAACGGCACCTTCCGCTGCACCCGCGCCGCGCTGCGCCGGATGAAGGCGTCCGGCAGCGGCGGCGTGATCGTCAACAACGCCTCGGTGATCGGCTGGCGCGCCCAGAGGGGCCAGGCCCACTACGCCGCCGCCAAGGCCGGCGTGATGGCGCTCACCCGCTGCGCCGCACTGGAGGCCGCCGACTACGGGGTGCGGGTCAACGCCGTCGCGCCGAGCCTGGCCATGCACCCGCACCTGGTGAAGGTCACCACCCCCGAACTGCTGGCCGAGCTGACCTCGCGGGAGGCGTTCGGCCGGTACGCCGAGCCCTGGGAGGTCGCGAACACCATCGTCTTCCTCGCCAGCGGATACTCCTCGTACATGACGGGCGAGGTCCTGTCCGTCAGCAGTCAGCAAGCCTGAGCGAGGATGAGCGGGTGCCGAAAGCCAACAGCAACAGCAACAGCAACAGCAAGAAGAAGGCGACGCCGCCGTCGCCCGAGCGGCGCGGTGAACTCCTCGCCACCGCCGCGGAGGTGTTCGCCGCGCAGGGTTACAACGCCACGACCGTACGCAAGATCGCGGACGAGGCGGGGATGCTCGCCGGCAGCCTCTACTACCACTTCGACTCCAAGGAGTCGATGGTCGACGAGATCCTCTCCACCTTCCTGGACGAGCTCTGGGAACGCTACGACGCCGTCCTGGCCGCCGGCCTGGAACCGAGGGAGACCATCGAGGCCCTCGTCACCGAGTCCTTCCGGGAGATCGACCGGCAGCGCGACGCCGTCGCCATCTACCAGAAGGAGTCCAAGCACCTGCGGAGCCTGCCGCGCTTCGCCTATCTCGGCGACTCCCAGCGGAAGTTCGAGACGGCGTGGCTCGGGACGTTGGAAAGGGGAGTGGCGACCGGAGCGTTCCGCACCGACCTGGACGTGCGGCTCACCTACCGCTTCCTCCGCGACACCGTGTGGGTCGCCGCGTCGTGGTACCGGCCGGGCGGACGGTACAGCCCGGAGGAGATCGCCCGCCAGTACCTGTCCATGGTGCTGGAGGGCTTCGCCGCAAGGACCTGAAGCCCGCGGACAGGCGCCGTACGCACACGACAGCACGCCGGAGAAACCCGACAGCACCTCACAGAAGGAGCGGCAGGCATGGCCGAGGCATACATCGTGGAAGCGGTCCGCACACCTGTCGGCAGGCGGAACGGCGGACTGTCCGCCGTCCACCCGGCCGATCTGGGCGCGCACGTCCTCAAGGAACTGATGCGACGTTCGGGTGCCGACCCGGCCGCCGTGGAGGACGTCGTCTTCGGCTGCCTGGACAACGTGGGCCCGCAGGCCGGCGACATCGCCCGCACCTGCTGGCTGGCCGCGGGACTGCCGGAGGAGGTGCCCGGCGTGACCGTGGACCGCCAGTGCGGCTCGTCCCAGCAGGCGTTGCACTTCGCCGCGCAGGGCGTCCTCTCCGGTACCCAGGACCTGGTGGTCGCGGGCGGGGTGCAGAACATGTCGATGATCCCGATCGCCTTCGCCACCCGGCAGGCCGCCGAGACACTGGGCCTCACCCAGGGCCCGTACGCCGGCTCCGAGGGCTGGCGCGCCCGCTACGGCGACCAGCCGGTCAACCAGTTCGCCGGTGCCGAGATGATCGCCGAGAAGTGGGGCATCTCCCGCGAGGACATGGAGGAGTTCGCGCTGCGCTCGCACCGGAGGGCCGTCCGCGCCATCGACGAGGGCCGCTTCGCCCGTGAGACGGTCGCCTTCGGTGACGTGACCGCCGACGAGGGCCCGCGCCGCGACACCACACTGGAGAAGATGGCGTCCCTCAAGCCCGTCGTCGAGGGCGGCCGGCTGACCGCCGCGGTCTCCTCGCAGGTGTCCGACGGGGCCTCGGCCCTGCTCATCGCGTCCGAGCGCGCCGTGCGCGAGCACGGACTCACCCCCCGGGCACGCGTCCACCACCTCTCGGCGCGCGGCGAGGACCCGATCCGTATGCTGTCGGCACCGATTCCGGCCACGGCGTACGCGCTGAAGAAGGCCGGCATGTCGCTCGACGACATCGACCTGGTCGAGATCAACGAGGCGTTCGCCTCCGTCGTCCTGGCCTGGCTGAAGGAGACCGGCGCCGACCCGGAGAAGGTCAACGCCAACGGCGGCGCCATCGCGCTCGGCCACCCGCTGGGGGCCACCGGCACCAAGCTGACGACCACGCTGCTGCACGAACTGGAACGCACCGGCGGCCGCTACGGCCTCCAGACGATGTGCGAGGGCGGCGGCCAGGCCAACGTCACCATCATCGAACGCCTCTGACCCCGGTGCGCGACGCCGGCCGCCGGGGACGCCGGTCCGCGGCCGGTCCCGCAGCGGTGGGGCACCCGGCCGAGCGTCCCCGGCCGGGTCTCCGACAGTGTGTTCACCGGGGCCACCCGCGGTCCGCACAGCGGTAGCCCCCACCTGCGACCGGCCTGGGGCGTCCGATCCCGCCGGCCGTGTCTCGCCCCGGCGGGAACGTACGTACGGGAGTGGAGGCAGTCCGACCGCCTCAGCCTGGACGGGAGCGGGCGCGGCACTCCATGGAGGACGTTCCGGTCCGGAGGTCCGGGAACGGCGGACGGCCCGGTCCCACCCCGGGACCGGGCCGTCCGCCGTGGGCCGCTCAGCGGGCCGCCGGCAGGGTGAGCAGGGCGGCCTCGGCCTCGTCCATGATCCGTTCGACCAGTTCGGCGCACGAGGGCAGGTCGTCGATGACCCCGGCGACCTGGCCGGCGGCCATCACACCGATGTCGGTACGGCCCTCGACCATGGACGCCCGCAGCAACATGGGCGTGTTGGCGGCCAGCAGCACCTGGCTCCAGGTCAGTTCCCTGCCGTGCTTCATGGTGAGACCGTCACGGACCATGCCCGCCCAGCTCATCCCCGATTCCCGTCGGAAGGCCGCCGCGTGCCGCACCGCCCTGAGGAGGAGGGAGGCCCGGCCCGAGCGCTCCAGTCCGTCGACCATCCCGGTGCGCAGCATCCGGTGCGGCAGCCCGTCCACCCTGGTGGTGAGCGTGACGTCCCTGACGGTGGCGGCCAGGTACCTCGCCTTGACCGCGTCGGGGACGGTGCTGTCGGAGGTGAGCAGGAAGCGGGTGCCCATCGCGATGCCGGCGGCACCGTAGGCGAGCGCGGCGACCAGGCCGCGGCCGTCGTGGAAGCCGCCGGCCGCCACGACCGGGATGTCGACGGCGTCGACGACCTGGGGGAGCAGTACCGAGGTGGCCACGTTCCCGGTGTGGCCGCCGCCCTCGCCGCCCTGCACGAGCACGGCGTCCGCGCCCCACGCGGCGACCTTCTCGGCGTGCCTGCGGGCTCCGACCGACGGGACGACGACGACACCGGCGTCCTTGAGCCGGGCGATCAGCTCACGGGAGGGCGCCAGCGCGAACGAGGCGACCCTCACCCCCTCCTCGATGATGACCTCGACGCGTTCGGGGGCGTCGGCGGCATCGGCGCGCAGGTTGACGCCGAACGGCGCGTCGGTACGGGACTTGACCTCGCGCACCGCCGAGCGCAGCCGGTCCACCGGCATGGTGGCCGAGGCGAGGATGCCCAGCGCGCCCGCCGAGGCGGCGGCCGAGACCAGACGGGGCCCGGCCACCCAGCCCATGCCGGTCTGCACGATCGGGTACCGGACGCCGGCCAGTTCCGTCAGCCGGGTCGGGAAGCCGGTGCGCGCAGCGCCCTCCGCACCTACGACGCCGGCCGTTCCCGGTGCCTCCGCCGGGCCCGCTGTCCTTGCCTCACGCCCGGCGTCCGCCCCGCTCACGGGCGGACCTCGCGGTCCCTGGCGCCCGCCGGGTCGATGACCTCACGGATCAACCGAAGCTCGGCGGCGGTGGGTTCACGGGTGAAGGGCACCTCCTCCGGAACGGCGAGGGCGAATCCGGTGGCCGTGGCCACGTGCTCCACGGTGACACCCGGGTGCACCGAACGCAGCCGCATCGAGCGGTCCGGCGTCGCGAAGTCGAAGACGCCCAGGTCGCTGATGACCTCGGGGACGCGGTGGTAGCGGGCGGCGGACGGACCGGCGGCGGCCACACTGTCGTAGCCGACGCCGCAGATCATGTCCACCTTCTCCACGAACACCCGCGCCGAGTGCCGGGACACCCAGTAACTCGTCGGGTTGTTGAGGGTGTTGACGGGTGCGCCTCGTACTCCCAGCAGCTGCCGCCGGGGCCGGTCCCAGTCGCCGACGCAGGAGATGTTCTGGTTGCCGAAGCGGTCGATCTGGGAGGCGCCCATCATCACGTGCCGCCGCCCGCTCGTCACCATCGCCAGGTGCTGACGGTAGGGGAGCCAGCCCTCCACGACCTGCGCCCGGGCACCGACGGCCGGCACGTCGGCCATGATCAGAGCCTCGCCGTCGGTGAGCAGCAGGTCGGGGGAGAACGTCAGCTTCGCCAGCCGGGCCCCGATCGTCGGCACCGTGCCCATCGGGGCGGCCAGGACCTCGCCCGCCTCCCGCCAGGCCTCGGCACAGGCCACCACGCAGTACTCCGCCCGCGTGGCCGTCGTCGTAGCGGTGTCGCTCATGCGGTCTTCCCCTCCTCGTGGAACGTCGCCACCGCGGCCCGGTACGCCTGCTCGTCGCCGGAGAGGAACCGTGCGGTGAACGCCGCCCAGGACTCCGGGTCGCCCGCGGCGCGAACATAGGCGCGCTGGAAGGCCTCGTCGCGGTCGTGGTCGGGGGCGCAGGAGGTGAAGTGCGCGCCGTTCGGCGCCTCCACCACACCGTCCACGAACGCCCGCTTGACCAGCAGCGACTGCGGGCCCGCCGCACCGAGGAGACCGGCGCTGTCCACGATCCGCTCGCAGGAGACGTACGCGCTGTCGGCGGCCTCGCAGAACAGGTCGTCGAAGTAGGGGTCGGGGCCCAGGTACTGGGCGTTGCCGTGCGCGTCGGCGCGGTTGAGGTGGACCAGGGCGGCGTCCAGACGCAGCGCGGGCACGGCGACCAGCTCCTCGCCGTCCTCGTACGGCGAGGTGACCGTCCGCAGCGAAGGGTTGACCCGCATCACGTCCGAGGCGAGCCCGGCGCGGACCGGCATGAACGGCAGGCGGTGCGCGGCGGCGGTCAGCCCCCACATGAACATCGCCTCGTCCAGCTCCACCAGTTCCAGCTCGCCGCGCTCCCGGGCCGCGCGGAAGTGCGGCTCCAGCGCGACCGAGTCGAGGGTGACGAACGCCGCGACCAGCGTGCTGATCCTCCCGGCCGCCGCCAGCAGACCCACGTCGGGGCCGCCGTAGGACACCACGGTCAGGTCGGTGACGTCCGAGCGCAGCAGCGCCCGGACGAGGGCCATCGGCTTGCGCCGCGAACCCCAGCCGCCGATGCCGATCGTCATGCCGCTGCGCAGCCGGCCGACGACCTCCTCGGCGGTCATGGTCTTGTCCCTGCTCATGCCTTCCTCTCCCGCTCCGTGCCGAAGGTGTCGCGCACACGGTCGGCGACACCGCTGAGGTTGGCCTCGAACGTGAAGCCCTGTTCGAAGCGGTAGCTGCGGTGGACGTCCACCGGGTCGATGCCGTTGATGGCGGCCTTGGCCAGCCTGATCAGGGACCCGTCCTTCAGGGCGATCTCCCGGGCCAGTTCCAGCGCGGCGTCGAGCAGCTGCTCGCGGGGCACCACCCGCCACACCGAGCCGTGTCCCCGCAGCTCCTGCGCGGCCACCGTGCGCGAGGTGAAGTAGAGCGTGCGCATCAGGTGCTGCGGCACCAGCCGGGCCAGATGGGTGGCCGCGCCGAGCGCTCCGCGGTCCAGCTCCGGCAGGCCGAAAGTGGCGTCCTCGGAGGCGACGACCGCGTCCGCGTTGCCGACCAGGCCGATACCCCCGCCCAGGCAGAAGCCCTGCACGGCGGCGACGACGGGTACCTGGCAGTCGTAGACCGCGGCGAAGGCTTCCGCACACCCGTGGTTGGCGCCCAGGAGTGCCTCATGGCCGGCCGAGCGCTGCATCTCCTTGATGTCGACGCCCGCGTTGAAGCCCCGGCCGGCCGCGGCGAGCACCACGCAGCGCACGTCAGGGTCGGTCCCGGCGGCGCGGACGGCCGCGGCCAGGTCGTGCCAGCCCTGTACGGGCAGGGCGTTCACCGGGGGGAAGTCCACTGTGATGACGGCGACGCCCCTGTCCGGGGCGGAGGTGGAGACACCCATGAGCAGATCAGCTACCTTTCCACCAAACGTTTGTTAGGGAAATGTAGCAGCGGGATCCCCATCGCGGGAAGGCATCCCGATGCCTCGATCAGAAGGGGACTCACCTCACATGACAGGACTGTGCACCGGACGCGTGGCCGTCGTGACCGGAGCGGGACGCGGCCTCGGGCGCGCGCACGCGCTCGCGTTCGCCGCCGAGGGGGCCAAGGTCGTCGTCAACGACCTCGGTGTGGGCCTGGACGGCACCGGCGGTGCCTCCGACCCCGCCCAGGAGGTCGTCGACGAGATCAGGGCGGCCGGGGGAGAGGCGGTCGCGCACGGCGGCGACATCGCCACCTCCGGCGGAGCCGCCTCCTTGATCGCCGTCGCCGTCGACACCTTCGGCCGCCTGGACACCCTGGTGAACAACGCCGGGTTCCTGCGCGACCGGATGCTCGTCAACCTCGACGAGGACGACTGGGACGCCGTCCTGCGCGTCCACCTCAAAGGTCACTTCCTCACGCTCAAGCACGCGGGCGGCTACTGGCGGGCCGAGGCGAAGGCCGGCCGCGAGGTGGAGGCCCGCGTGGTGAACACGAGCTCGGGCGCGGGGCTGCTGGGCAGCGTCGGGCAGGGCAACTACTCGGCGGCCAAGGCGGGGATCGTCGGGCTGACCCTGGTCGCCGCCGCCGAGATGGGCCGCTACGGAGTCCAGGTCAACGCCATCGCCCCCGCTGCCCGCACCCGGATGACCGAGCAGACCTTCGCCGACACCATGGCCGCGCCGGGACAGGGCGGATTCGACGCCATGGCCCCGGAGAACGTCTCCCCGCTCGTCGTCTGGCTGGGCTCCGCCGACTCGGCCGGGGTGACGGGCCGGGTGTTCGAGGCAGAGGGAGGCCGGATCACCGTCATGGAGGGCTGGCGCCCCGGCCCGACCGCCGACATGAACGCCCGCCGGACCCCGGCCGAGGCGGGCGCGGCAGCCCGCGAACTCCTTGCCGGAGCCCTGACACCCCAGCCGGTGTACGGCGCCCGGTAACCACGGCTCGCAACAGGCTGTCGGCCACGGGGCACCCGCCACCCCCAGGCGGGCGCCCGGAGCCCGGTCCTCGCCGTCCGGTGTGCGGCGTCCCGGCGGCCTCCGGCGCCGCCGTACCCGATGGCGGCCTCCGGTGCGCGGTGCTCCGCAGGCCGCATCGCCGCAGGGACCCGTTTCCAGGAGACCCGGTCCGCCGGCCGCCGTGTGTGCGGGCGTTCGGGCCCGGCCCAGCGGCCCCACGGTGGCGAGAGCGTCGGCAGGCTCTCACGGACGGGGCGGGTGAGCCCGGCTCCGGGGTGCGAACCCAGCCGCGTACCCCGGCTCCTCGGCGTTCGTGGTCCCGGCCCGAAAGAGGGGGCGCAAACCCTGATCACCTCCGCCCCGGTGCCGGTTGCCAGACCGTCACCGGGGGGCGCATCCGGCGCTCCCGGTGAGTGGGATGTCCCACATCTGGAGGTGTGCCGGGCCGTAACTTCCCCTCACCCCCCAGGGCTCCGCCCCGTACTCCGCCCTCTTCGTGCCTCCCCCGGCACGGGGACCGGCGGAACACGGACCGCAAGGAAGCAACGCCGTGCGGCGAGCCGCGCCTGTGACCGGTGTCCGTTCCGGTCACGGGCACGCAGCACGGTTGTCCGACCGTGAGGAGAAGCCAGTGGCCGACAGGTGGGACGCCGTCGCGACGGCGTCCGCGACAGCGGGCGGTGAGGTGAGCGTCCGCGATGTGGTCGAGGCCGCCATCGCCCGCATCGAGAAGCTCAACGGCGAACTCAACGCCGTCATCCACACCCGTTTCGACGAGGCGCGCGCCGAGGTGGACGCGGGGCTCCCCGACGGGCCGCTGCGCGGCGTGCCGGTCCTCGTCAAGGACCTCGGTACGGAGGTCGCCGGCCTGCCCGCCACCGGCGGCAGCAGGCTCTTCGCCGGCACGGGAGCCGTCGCCACCCGAGACAGCGAACTCGTCAGGCGCTACCGGCGCGCCGGCATGGTCGTCCTCGGGACCACCAACACCCCGGAACTCGGCCTCAACGCCGGCACCGAGCCGACGTTGTACGGTCCGACCCGCAACCCCTGGAACACCGGGCACTCGCCCGGCGGTTCGAGTGGCGGCTCGGCCGCCGCCGTGAGCGCCGGCCTGGTGCCCGTCGCGCACGCCAGCGACGGCGGCGGATCGATCCGCATCCCCGCGGCGGCCTGCGGACTCTTCGGGCTCAAGCCCGGCCGCGGCCGTGTCTCGCCCGCACCCCGCCCCACCACCCTGTCCGGGCTGGTCTCGGTACACCACGCCCTGACCCGCACGGTGCGCGACAGCGCGCTGCTGCTCGACATCGCGGCGGGCCCGCTCCTCGGCGACGCCTACGCCGCGCCCGCCTGCGACGACACGTTCGCCGCCTGCGCGCGACGCGACCCGGGGCCGCTGCGGATCGGCCTGATCACCGCGCTGCCTGACGGTCCGGCGGTACACGCCGACACGCTGCGGGCCGCGCTGGACGCCGCCCGCGTGTGCGAGGAACTGGGCCACCGCGTCGTCGAGACCGTCGCCCCCTACCGGCCCGACGACGTCGGTGCCACCTCGGCCGCGCTGATGGGCTCCGAGGTCGTCGCCCAGATCGACGCCCGGCTCGAACAGCTCGGCCGGCCGCTGCGCGACGACGACATCGAACCCCTCACCCGGGTGATCTACGACCACTCATGCGCCCTGACCGGTGCGGACATCAGCCGCGCCCTGCGGCGGGCGCAGGAGATCGGCTGGCAGGTCGGCGCCGCGTTCGAGACGTACGACGTGCTGCTGAGCCCCACGCTCGCGCAGCCCGCACCGCGGCTCGGCACCCTCGACACGCGACGGCCGGAGACCGTCTACGAACACGCCGCCGCCCATTCGGCGTTCACCAGCGTGTACAACGTCACCGGCATGCCCGCGATGTCCGTCCCCTTCGGGCGGGACGGCGGCGGACTGCCGCTGGGCGTCCAGTTCGCGGCCCCCGCCGGAGGCGAGGGAACCCTCCTCGCTCTCGCCGCACAGCTGGAACAGGCCGCCCCCTGGGACCTCACCGCACCGCTCGGAAACGGCTGCTGACGGGCCCTCAAAACCACATCACACCCCTACGCACCGCCCGTTCACGGCACCCCGCCCGCAGGGCCCGTCCCCGACGGCCCCGCTGCCGCAGCCCGCAGGGCCCGTCCTCGACGGTCCTGCCGCCGCAGCCCGCGGGCCCCACGCGCATCACCCGCAGCCCCGCGCAACCCCGGCACCCGCACCTCACCACGCCCCGTACCCCCGACGAAGGAGCACGATGGCAGACAACGTCACCCCGCCCCCGGCGGTGATCTCCAAAGGCAGGGCAGTGGCCGTGCTCGCCCTGGTCATCCTCCTCTCGGAGGCCGGCACCTTCGAGATCACGATGGTCTACCCGGCGCTGCCGGACATCGCCGCCGAGTTCAGGACCCTGAACACCGCCTGGGTCGCCTCGATCATCACCCTCGCCGGTGCCACCGTCATGCCGCTGGTCGGCAAGGCGGCGGACAAGTGGGGCAAGAAACGGATCATCCTCCTGCTGGGGCTCGTCTTCCTCGCGGGCAGCGTGATCTGTGCGCTCGCGCCCAACTTCACCGTCCTGATGCTGGGACGGGCGTTGCAGGGATGTCTCGTCGGGATCATCTCCCTCTCGTACAGCCTCGTGCGCGACATCATGCCGCGCGCCTTCGTACCGGTCGCCCTGGGCGCCGTGGTGACCGGCATAGGCATGGCCGCGGTCGCCGGCCCCTTCGTGGCGGGTTGGCTCATCGACAACCACGGCGTCGAGGGCGTCTTCTGGTTCCTCGCCCTCTACGCGGCCGTCCTGCTGCCGCTCTACGCCTTCGTCATCCCCGAGAGCACGGTCCGCGTCGACCGTCCCGTCGACTACGTCGGAACCCTCCTCCTCGGCCCCGGCATCGGCCTGCTCCTGCTCGGCATCACCCAGGGCAACGCCTGGGGCTGGTCAGCCGGTTCCACCCTGGCCTTCCTCCTCCTCGGCCTCGCCATGCTGATCGGCTTCGTCGCCTGGGAGCGCGTCTGCGAACACCCGCTGATCTCGCTCGACATCCTGCTGGGCCGCAGGTTCGGCCCGACCGTCCTGGCGGTCGCCTGCGTGTCGTACATGATGAACGCGCACGCGCTGATCAGCCCCACCATGCTGCGGACCCCCGAGGGAGTCCCCGGCCTCAGCTACGGCGCCGGGCTGTCCGCCACCGAACTGGCCGTCTGGACCTGCCCCCTGGGCATCACCGCCATGTTCGTGGGGCCCCTCGGCGGCTGGCTGACCACGAGGATCGGCGCCCGCAACGTACTGATCGCCGGTGGTCTCTGCTACCTCCTGGTCATGTTCCTCGGGTCCCAACTGTTCACCGTCCAGTGGCAGATCGGCCTGCTGGCCCTGGTCGGCGGCTTCGCCAACGGCTTCCTGCACTCCTCCAACGCCAACCTGCTCCAGGACTCCCTGCCCCCCTCGCAGAACGCGGTGGGCAACTCGATCGGCGGCATGACCACCCTGCTCGCCGCCGGCATCGCCACGGCGCTCACCGGCGTGATCATGTCCGACCATGTGCTGACGGTCGACGCGGCCACCAGTTCCGTGGTCTACGCCGACAGCGCGCTCACCCACGCCTACGCCTACGCGGCCGTCGTGGGCGTCGTCGGAATCGCCATCGCCCTGCTCATGAAGCACGGCCGGGCCCCCGCCCGGGGCGGTCTGACCGAGCCCGCCGAGGGGCTTTCGCCGCTCGACGCGCCTGTCCCCGCGAAGGGGGCGGCGGGCTGATCCAGGCACCGCCACCACCGGGCGCACCGTCCGGCCGCGGTCCCCGCCCGCGGCCGGACGGCCGTCCCGTTCACGGCCCGGCCGCGGCTCATCCCTCCGGCCCGGGTGGCGGGCGCAGCACGCCGCGGTCCCCGAGTTGGAGCGTCACCGTGAACTCCCTCCGGGACAGCAGCCATTGCCCGCCCGTGCGGGACCAGTGGTCGTCGTACTCGCCGCAGCACTCGAAGAAGCGGTCCGCCCACGAGCCCGCGCCCTGGTGGTGGACCCGGGCGTACGTCAGGGACCGGGCGCGGTCCCCGTCCACGCTCACCCGGTGGTTGCCGAGCAGGTGCTGGGAAGGGCCGCAGCCGCCCAGGTGACGGCGGACGACATCGACGATCTGCGCCACACCGGTGGCGCCGTAGCCGGTCGCGTCCGGTGCGAAGGCGGCGGCGACGCCCTCCCAGTCACGGTGGTCGAGCGCCGAGGCCAGCCGGGCGAGCGCCTCGGTGATCAGCCGGTGGTCGTCGGCCGCACCGGACGGACGGGATCCGCCTGCTCCGGCCACCGGTCCCTCGGCCGGCCCCGCCGCATCCTCGACCTGCCACGGCAGGCCCCCGGCCGGCCCTTCCGCACCCTCCCTCACTCCTTCTCCGCCCGCTCGCCGCCGCCCGTCCGGCACACCCGGGGCGAGCAGCGCCGGTGACACACCCGAGGCGAGCAGCGCCGGGGACTCGGCGCGCCCGTCCAGGACCCGGTTCGTGCGGACGGTCACCCGCCAGCCGTCGGGGCCTCGGCGCAGCCGCCAGTGGTTCGCGGTGGCCCGGCGCACGACGAACGCGCCCGCCTCCGGATCGCGGACGATCATGGTGGTGTAGCAGACGGCCACGGCATCGTCGCCGTCCACCCGTACCCGGGGCGCGCCCACGACGTGGGCGCAGCCCTGGCTGATCCACCGCTGGTGCCTGGGGGAGTGGACCATGGCCTCGATCTCCGCGCGCCCGGTCATCAGCAGTTCGTCGACGTCGTAGACGCCGTCCTCCACCCACAGGTCCGCCACCGCACGGGCCGAGCCGCTGTCGACCAGCGGACCGTAGGAGAGGATCAGGGACGTGACGGCGGCCTCGTCCTCGAGCCGGTTCAGGCGCCGTTCGAGGCGGGCCAGGGCCGCCCGGCTCCCGGCGAGGGCCCGGCGGGTGTCCGCAGGGGACCGCGTCTGCCCGGTGTCCGGTGGTGACTGCTCGGTGCTGCTCAATGGTCGCTCCCGTCGGTGGGGTCGAGCGGTGTCAGAGGTCGGAGGCCAGGGTGTGCAGGGCCTCCAGCTGCTCGCAGTAGTGCGCCGCGGACCGTGCCGAGACCGAGGCCGAGAGCACGGTGGCGCCGGCGTCGCGCAGCCGGGTCAGGGCGGTGGCCGCGGCCTCCGGCGCCGCTGCCGGATCGAGGGGGCGGCCGGGCGCGAGGACGATCTCGAAGCCGTCCGGTACGTCCGCCGCGTCGAGCATCTCGCGCAGCCGCTCCGGGGCCAGCCCGAACGGCACCCAGCCGTCACCGAGTGTGATGGCCCGGCGCAGTGAGCGCGGGGTCCGGCCGCCGATCCACAGCGGCACCCGCTCCTGGACGGCGTGCGGTTCGACGACGAAGTCCTCGAAGGCGTAGTACTCGCCGTGGTACTCCGGCACCCGGCTGGACAGGGCGGCCCGCAGGGCGCGCAGCGAGTCGTCCGCGCGTGCCCCCCGGCCTGTGAACTCGGCGCCGAGCAGCTCGAATTCCTCCTCCAGGCTGCCCACCCCGAGGCCCAGTGTGACGCGACCGCCGCTGAGCCGGTCCAGGGTGCCGTAGCGCTTGGCGATCTGCAGGGGGTGGTGGTAGCCGAGCACGAGCACCTGGGTGACCAGCCGGATACGGCTGGTCAGCGCGGACAGGTGACCGAGCGTGGCCAGCGGGTCCCAGTAGCTGCCGCCGCGCTCCCGGGCGACACCGACCGGGACCGCGACGTGCTCGCTGCACGTGAGGTGGTGGAAACCGAGCCGGTCGGCGGTCCGCGCCACCAGGCCCAGTTCCTCGGCGCCGGCGTCCGCCTCCCAGGGGGAGGCCGTGCCCGGCAGCCGCACCACCACGGGCGATGTGATCCCGATCCGCATGGACTCTCTCCTCGTGCCGTCGGCGAAGCGCGTGCTGTCCAGCCGATTGGTAACGCAGGAGGGGGAGGCGGGCCCCGGACGGTCCCGCTGATCGGGAGAGCGCCGGCGTGTGTCACGAAGTCCGGCGGACGGAAGCCCGTGCACGACTCTTCCTACCGGTCGAACTCGCTGCTAGCTTCCAGAAGTAGAATTCATTTCAGTTCGAGTTCGACATGGGAGGAGGGCCCCATGACGGTTGTCAATGACGTGGCGGCCGTGGACGCGCCCGCTCGCAAGGAGCTGCCACCGTCGATGGTCGAGCGGATGACGCTCATCATGGACGCGTTCACCGGCCGTACCACCAGGCTGTCCCTGGAGGACGTGGCACGCCGCACACACCTGCCCCGTTCCACCGCCCACCGGATCCTCGAACAGCTGGTCCGGCTGCGATGGCTCGAGCACACCCACTTCGGATACGGTCTCGGCCGCCGCGCGCTGGGACTCGGCGGTGGCGACGGAGCACACGCCGAGATCCGCGCGGTCGCCGCGGGAGGGCTGCACGAACTGCAGATGCGGACCGGCCTGGTGGTCCACCTGGCGGTGCTCGACGAGGGGCAGGTGCACTACCTCGACAAGGTGGGCGGCCGGTTCGCCGCCTCCGTCCCCTCGCACGTCGGCGGCCGCACCCCCGCCCACGCGACGGCGCTCGGCAAGGCGATGCTGGCCTGGCTGGAGCCCGAGGACGTCGAGGCCAGACTGGCCGACACCCTGGGCAGGCTGACCCAGCGCACCATCGCCGACCTGTCCACGCTGCACCAGGAACTGAACCGGATCAGGCAGCGCCGGGGCCTGGCCTTCGAGTGCGGCGAGTACTTCCCCGGCATCGCCTGCGTGGCGACGGCCGTACGCGGCCCGGAGGGCCCGGTGGCCGCGATCTCGCTGGCAGGCGAGGCACGCACCCCGCTGGAGCGGGTCGCGCCCCTCGTGGTCGACGCCGCCCGGCAGGTCTCGCGGGAACTCTTCCCCTGCATGCACGGCCTGGACCCCGCCGAGCGCACCGACCGCAACGGGAAGGCCCGCCGGGCCGCCACGGACCAGGAGGGGACCTGGTCGGCGCAGACCATGGACCGGCTGCTCGCGGCCGGCCAGAACGGCGACTGGCTGTAGGAACGACGGCCGGCCGCGTGACGTCCGACCGCACGACGGCGGGGCGAGCGGCCGGTTGAGCGCCCGACGGCGTGACGTCCCGCTGAGCGGCCGGTGTCCGGACGGCTGCCGACCACTGCCCGCAGGGCTGCCGGCGGTCGGCCGCGGCGCGACGACCGGCCGCACGGCGTGGAGGACCGGCGCCGTGCGGCCTGCCGGTCCGTCACCCCCAGAGGTCGCCCATGCCCCAGGTGAACCGGCCCGTCGGGAGGGCGGGCGGCGCGGCCGGGGCACCGTCGACTCCGAAACGCCCGCGGAAGAACAGCATCGGCCGCTGCTCCGCACTGGTCTCCGTCTCCAGCTCCAGGACCCGGCCGATCACCACGTCGTGATCACCGGCCGCGTGCACGGCGTACACCTCCGCGTGCGCGCGCATCAGCACGCCTCGCAGCGAGGGCGTACCCCAGGGCGACAGGTCCCAGCCCAGCCCCTCGTACTTCGCGCCCCGGCGGGAGCCGAAGCGCTCGCACAGACCTGCCTGCCCTTCGGCCAGCACGTTGACGCAGAACCTGCCCGAGGCCCTGATCCGGGGCCACGCCCGGCCGCGGTGGTCGGCGCAGAAGAGCACGAGCGGCGGTTCCAGTGACACGGACGCGAACGACTGGCAGGCGAACCCGACCGGTTCGTCCTCGCCGTCCAGCCCGGTGACCACGGTCACGCCGGTGGCGAACGAGCCCAGGGCCCGCCGCATCCCGTCCGGGGTGGGTGCCGCTCTGCCGAGGGTGTGGGGCACGGCGGGAGACTCTGCTCTCATCGGGTTTCACCTTCAAGGGGACGGCGCTGCGTCGCGCGGTGAGCGAACGGAGCCCGAAGGTAGGGCCGCACCCGACCGCGCACGACGGCGCTCCCGATGAGTGGAACCCGCCCCGGCCTCCCGGCACACCCGCCGCGACCCCCGCCCGAGCCACGCCGCGGCCGCCCGCACGTCCCGCTGATCGGGACGTTCCCCGCCCCGCCCCCACCCCGCTGGCTACGGTCCGGGCGTTGACCACAGGACGGCGAAGGCAGGAACGATGACGGAGCTGAGCCGTGAGTCCACCGCGCGTGAACTCACCACCGACCAGGGCGTACTGCGCTACCACGAGGCCGGTGACGGACCGCCGCTGGTGATGCTGCACGGCTCGGGGCCCGGAGTCACCGGCTGGCGCAACTACCGAGGCAACCTGGCCGCCTTCGCCGAGCACTTCCGCTGCCTGGTCCTGGAACTGCCCGGGTTCGGCGTCAGCGACCCCGCCGACGGGCACCCCATGGCCACCGCCCCGGCCGCCCTCGGCCGCTTCCTCGACGCCCTCGGCCTGGAACGGGCCGACCTCATCGGCAACTCCATGGGCGGCATCGTCGGCACCCGGTACGCGCTGGGCCACCCCGACCGCATCCGCCGGCTCGTCACGATCGGCGGCATGGGCCGCAACGTGTTCAGCCCCGGCCCCGGCGAGGGCATCAGGCTCCTTACCGAGTTCACCGACGATCCGACCCGCCTGGGCCTGATCCGCTGGCTGCGCTCCATGGTGTACGACCAGAGCCTGGTCACCGAGGAACTCGTCGAGGAACGCTGGCAGCTCGCCAACGACCCGCAGGCCCTGGCCAACGCCCGCATGATGTACGGCAGCGAGGCCTTCGCCGCCGGCACCGCCGCAGCGGCCGCCTCGGACCAGGCCCCGTACTGGGCGATGCTCCACCGGCTCAGGCCGAAGACCCTGATCACCTGGGGCCGGGACGACCGCGTCAGCCCCGTCGACATGTCCATCGTGCCGATGCGCACCATTCCCGACGCCGAACTGCACGTGTTCCCCGACTGCGGTCACTGGGTGATGATCGAGCAGAAGGCGGCCTGGGAGAGCGTCGTACTGGCCTTCCTGACCCGCAAGGAGTCGGCATGACCGGCACCCCCGCCCCCGCCCCCGCCCGGGAGCACGAGTTCGACTTCGTCATCGTCGGCAGCGGAGGCGGCGGCATGACCGCCGCGCTGGCCGCTGCCGATGCCGGACTGTCCACCGTCGTGGTCGAGAAGGGAACCATGTACGGCGGCACCACCGGCATCTCCGGCGGTGGCATCTGGATCCCCGGCAACCCCGTCCTGCGCGCCCGGGGACACGACGACAGCCGCGAGTCCATCCGCCGCTACCTCGACCTGCTCACCGAGGGCCGCGTCCCGGCCGCCCGCCTCGACGCCTACGTCGACGAGGGCCCCGCCACGGTGGAACTGCTCTGCCGCAGCCGGTGGATGCGCTTCTTCTGGACCAAGGGCTACTCCGACTACCACCCCGAGTACGAGGGCGGCCGCCCCATGGGCCGCTCCATCGAGGCGCTCCCGTTCGACACCCGCAAGCTCGGCGAGGACGAGAAGTACCAGCGGCCCAACAGCCTCAAGGGCCCCCTCGGCCTGTGGGTCACCGGCAAGGACTACCACGACCTGGCCATGGTCAAGCGGACGTGGCGCGGCCGGTGGGCCTCCGTCGTCGCCGCCTGGCGGGTCTCCTCCAACGTGATCCGCCGCCGCCACATGTCCACCGGCGGGCGCGCCCTCGTGGCCCGGATGCGCATGGCGCTCAAGGACGCCGGAGTGCCCCTGTGGCTGCGCACCCCGATGACCTCCCTCGTCACCGACGACAGCGGCCGGGTCACCGGCATCGTCGCCGAGCGCGACGGCAGGACCGTGCGCATCGGCGCCCGCCACGGCGTCCTGCTCGCCGCGGGCGGCTTCGACCACAACCAGCGGATGCGGGAGAAGTACCTGCCCGACGGCGGCAAGGAGAACTTCAGCGCCGGCGCGCGGGAGAACGTCGGCGACGGCATCCTCGCCGGACTGGAACTCGGCGCGGCCCTCGACTTCATGGACGACGCCTGGTGGATGCCGTCCGTGCGCCACCCCAAGGGCGTGACGATCCCCCTCGTCTCCGAGCGGTGCATCCCGCCGTCGCTGATCGTCTCCGCCACCGGCAAGCGGTTCACCAACGAGTCCTCGCCGTACACGAACTTCGTCCACGACCAGCTCGACGGCAAGCACGTCCCGGCCTGGTTTGTGATGGACACCAAGGCCCGCGCCCGCTACCCCTTCGCGCAGGTCCTGCCCGGGCTGCCCTTCCCCCGCGGGTTCTACGACGCAGGCCTCGTCCACAAGGCCGACACCATCGCGGAGCTGGCCCGCGCCATCGGCGTCCCGGAGGCGCAACTGGTTGCGACCGTCGAACGGTTCAACGGCTTCGCCCGCTCCGGCAAGGACACCGACTTCAACCGCGGTGACAGTGCCTACGACCGCTACTACGGCGACCCCACCCTGCCCAACCCCAACCTCGACGTGGTCGACAAGGCCCCCTACTACGCCGTGCGCATCGACGTCGGCGACCTCGGCACCAAGGGCGGCCTGGTCTGCGACGAGCACAGCCGGGTGCTGCGCGAGGACGGCGGCCACATCGAGGGCCTGTACGCGACCGGCAACACCTCCGCGTCCGTCATGGCCAACGAGTACGCCGGTCCGGGCGCCACCATCGGCCCGTCCATGGTCTTCGGCTACGTCGCCGCCCGGCACGCCGGCACCCGGCGCGCCCCGGGCACGGGCCGGGCCTGACCGCCCCCGTGCCGGTGAGCCGTACGAGCGAGGAAGCCGCGTGAGCGAGGAAGACGGAGGAACCATGGGGCGAGACACCCACCTCACGGTCCGTGTGGTCGAGGTGGTCCGCGAGACCGCCGACGCGCACTCACTGGTGCTCGAACCGGTCGACGCACCGGAGGGCGACGCCAGGTTCAGCTACCGGCCCGGCCAGTTCCTGACCGTCCGGGTGCCCACCGAACGTCCCGGGGGAGCCGCCCGCTGCTACTCGCTGTGCAGTTCCCCGCTGCGCGACGAGAAGCTGAGGATCACCGTCAAACGCACGGAGAACGGGTACGGCTCCAACTGGATCTGCGACCACGTCGCCGAGGGGGACACCCTCGACGTCCTGCGGCCCGCCGGCACCTTCACCCCCGACTCGCTCGACCAGGACTTCCTGCTCCTCGCGGCGGGCAGCGGCATCACCCCCGTGATGTCGATCCTCACGTCAGCCCTGCACTCCGGCACCGGGTCCGTCACCCTCCTCTACGCCAACCGCGACGAACGCTCGGTGATCTTCCGCGACGAACTCGTCGCACTGGCGGCGGAGTTCGGCGACCGGCTGACGGTGCTGCACTGGCTGGAGTCCGTACAGGGCCTGCCCACGGGACCCGGCCTGCGGGCCCTGGCCCGGCCCTGCACCGACCGGCAGGCGTTCATCTGCGGCCCCGGCCCCTTCATGGAACTGGCCACCGCCACCCTCACCGGCATGAGCGTGCCGGCGGACCGGATACGCGTCGAACGCTTCACCTCGCTGACCGGCGACCCGTTCGCCGCCCCCGACACCTCCGGCGACCCCGCCGACGGGCCCCCGGCCGAGGACGGCCCGGTCGGCGAGGTCGAGGTGGCCCTCGACGGCACCACCCGGACGCTCCCCTGGCCGTCCGGCCGCAAGCTGCTCGACGTGCTCCTCGCCGCCGGCCTCGAAGCTCCCTACTCCTGCCGGGAGGGCACCTGCGGCGCCTGCACCTGCCGGCTCGTCGAGGGCGAGGTGGCGATGGAACACAACGAGGTCCTCGACGACCGCGATGTCGCCGACGGATACGTCCTGGCCTGTCAGGCGCTCCCGCTCGGCGAACGCACCAGGATCACCTACGACGGATGAGACGGCCGGCCCGCGCCCCGACTCCCGCTCAGCGGGAGGGGACGGGCGGCCCGCCCGCCGCGCTGACACGTTGGGGAGCGCGCCCCGTGGGCGCCCGCGCGCCGACCCGTGACCGCACGACCACCACGCCCCGCGACCCCTCGATTCGGATGAGGTTCGAACAGTGACCAAGGCGACCGCCGCGATCGTCGGCTCCGGAAACATCGGCACCGACCTGATGTACAAACTGCTCCGGTCCGCGACGATCGAGCCACGCTGGATGATCGGTATCGACCCGCAGAGCCCCGGGCTCAAGCGCGCCGCCGAGGAAGGCCTGACGGCGAGCGCGGAGGGCGTGGACGCGCTGCTCGCCCAGGACGACCGGCCCGACCTGGTCTTCGAGGCGACCTCCGCCCACGTGCACAAGGCCAACGCCCCCAAGTACGCGGCGCTCGGCATCCAGGCCATCGACCTCACCCCCGCCGCGCTCGGCCCGGCCGTCGTCCCCGCCGTCAACCTCGGCGAGCACCTGGACGCCCCCGACGTCAGCCTGATCACCTGCGGGGGACAGGCCACCATCCCCATGGTGCACGCCGTCTCCCGGGTCACCGAGGTCTCCTACGCGGAGATCGTCGCCAGCGTCGCCTCGCCGTCCGCGGGACCCGGCACCCGCGCCAACATCGACGAGTTCACCCTCACCACCAGCCGGGGCATCGAGACCATCGGCGGCGCCGCCCGCGGCAAGGCCATCATCATCCTCAACCCGGCCGAACCGCCGATGCTGATGCAGGACACCGTGTTCTGCGCCATCCCCGCCGACGCCGACCGCACCGCCATCACCGAATCCGTCCACGAGATGGCACGCAGGGTCGCCTCGTACGTGCCCGGCTACCGGCTGCGCGCCGAGCCGCAGTTCGACGCCCCCGACACCGCCGGCGGTGGCCCCGCCCGGGTCGCGATCTTCCTGGAGGTGGAGGGCGCGGGCGACTTCCTGCCGCCGTACTCCGGGAACCTCGACATCATGACCGCCGCCGCCACCAAGGTCGGTGAGGGCTTCGCCCAGCGGATCATCGCCCGGCGCACCGCGTCCTGACCACCAAGGAGTCCTCCCCGTCATGCCCTTCAGCGCAGACCTCGACATCCGCGTCACCGACTCCTCGTTGCGGGACGGCTCGCACGCCAAGCAGCACCAGTTCACCGTCGAGGACGTACGGGCCGTCGTGTCCGCCCTCGACGACGCCGGGGTCCCCGTCATCGAGGTCGCCCACGGCGACGGCCTGGGCGGGTCCTCGTTCAACTACGGCTTCAGCCACACCCCCGAGCAGGAACTCATCAAGGAGGCGGTGAAGACCGCCCGGCAGGCGAAGATCGCCTTCCTGATGCTGCCCGGCCTCGGCACCCAGGACGACATCCGCGAGGCCGCCGACAACGGTGCCTCCCTCTGCCGCGTCGCCACCCACTGCACCGAGGCCGACATCGCCGTCCAGCACTTCGGGCTCGCCCGCGAACTGGGCCTGGAGACCGTCGGCTTCCTGATGATGGCCCACAGCACCCCGCCCGAGGCACTGGCCCGGCAGGCCCGGATCATGGCCGACGCCGGCTGCCAGTGCGTGTACGTGGTCGACTCCGCGGGCGCACTGGTCCTGGAAGGGGTCGGCGACCGCGTGGCCGCACTCGTCGCCGAACTCGGCGACGACGCCCAGGTCGGCTTCCACGGCCACGAGAACCTGGGACTCGGCGTCGCCAACTCGGTGTACGCCGTACGGGCCGGCGCCCTGCAGATCGACGGCTCCACCCGCCGCTTCGGCGCGGGCGCCGGCAACACACCCGTCGAGGCGTTCGCGGCCGTCGCCGAGAAGCTCGGCATCCGCACCGGCATCGACACCCCGAAGATCATCGACGCCGCCGAGGACATCGTCCTGCCCCTCATGGGCGGCGACCGGCTGCTCGACCGGATGTCGCTGACCATGGGCTACGCGGGTGTCTACTCCAGCTTCCTCTCGCACGCCGCCCGGCAGGCCGCCAAGTACGGCGTCTCCGGCACCGAACTCCTCCTGGAGGCCGGACGCCGCAAGCTCGTCGGAGGCCAGGAGGACCAGCTCATCGAGATCGCCGTCGGGCTCGCCGAGCGAGCCGGCACGGCCACGGACACCACCGGGCCCACGCCCGCGGGGAAGTGAGAGCAGCCATGGCCAATCCCGTACTCGACGCCGTCGCCGAACGCGCGGAGGAGATCAGCGCCCTGGGGCCCGCGAACGAGACCCTCGGCCGGCTGGACGACCGGACCGCCGCGGTGCTGCGGGAGACCGGAGCCGTCCGGATGCTCCAGCCGAAGAAGTACGGCGGCCTCGAGACGCACCCGCGTGACTTCGCCGAGACGGTCATGAAGATCGCCTCCTGCGACGGCTCGGCCGGCTGGGTCGCCGGCGTCGTCGGCGTCCACCCGTGGGAGATGGCGATGGCCGACCCCCGCGTCCAGGAGGAGATCTGGGGCGAGGACCAGGACACCTGGATCGCCTCCCCCTACGCCCCGATGGGCCTGCTGCGCCCCGTGGACGGCGGGTACGTCTTCAACGGCCACTGGCAGTTCTCCTCCGGCACCGACCACTGCGACTGGATCTTCCTCGGCGCGTTCCTCGCCGACGGGAAGGGCGAGCGGCTGAGCCCGCCGCGCTCCGTCCACGTGATCCTGCCCCGCTCCGACTACGAGATCGTCGCCGACTCCTGGGACGTGGTCGGCCTGCGCGGCACAGGCAGCAAGGACATCATCGTCAAGGACGCCTTCGTGCCGGAGCACCGCGTCATCGACTACAACAAGGTCGTCGACGGCAGCCTCGCCGGCGAGGCCGGTCTGACCAACCCGACGTACCGGCTGCCGTTCTCCGCGGCCTTCCCGCTCGGCATCACCTCCGCCGTCATCGGCATCTGCGAGGGCGCCCTCGCCCACCACCTCGCTCACCAGCGGGACCGCGTCCAGATCACCGGCACCGCGGTCCGCGACGACCCGTACGTCCTGTACGCGGTCAGCGAGGCCGCCGCCGAGATCGCCGCCTCCCGCGCCGCCCTGCTGGACAACATCAGCCGCCTGTACGACATGGTCGCGGCCGGCGAGCAGATCAGCTTCGACCGGCGGGCCGTCGGCCGCCGCACCCAGGCCCGCGCCGCCTGGCGCGCCGTGCGGGCGGTGGACGAGATCGTCGCCCGTTCCGGCGGGAACGCCATGCGGATGGCCAACCCCATCCAGCGTTTCTGGCGTGACGCCCACACCGGCCTCGCCCACGCCATCCATGTCACCGGAGCCGTCTTCCACGTCGCCGCGCTCACCCAGATCGGCGTGGAGCCCCCGCAGGGCCCGATGCGCTCGATGATCTGACACCGGCGGGACCACCACAGACAGGTAAGGACGGGACGAAGAACATGACGCACATCCGTGGACTCGGCTATCTCCGTGTCAGGACCCAGGACGTCACCCGCTGGCGCGAACTCACCGTGGAGGCCCTCGGTTTCGCCGAGGGAACCGGTCCCGACCCGGACGGCCTCTACCTCAGGATGGACGAGCGCCGGGCCCGGCTCGTCGTGCTGCCCGGGGACAGCGACCGGGCCGAGGCCATCGGCTGGGAGGTGCGCGACCAGTTCGCACTGGCCGAGGTCGCCCGCGCCGTCGAGGCCGCCGGCCTCCCGGTCAGGGAACTCACCTGGCAGGAGGCCGGTGAACTGGCCGTGGAGCGTGCCATCGCCTTCGAGGACCCCGCGGGCATGCGCGTCGAGGTGTTCTTCGGCCCCGTCCTCGACCACAGCCCCGTCCTCACCGGCCTCGGCCAGCGGTTCGTCACCGACGCCCAGGGCATGGGCCACGTCGTCCTGCCCACCACCCGCATGGCCGAGACCGTCACCTTCTACACCGAGGTCCTCGGCTTCCTGCCGCGCGGCGCGGTCAAGCTCAGCCACCAGGCACCGGACACCCCGCCGCGCCGGGTGCGCTTCATGGGCGTCAACCAACGCCACCACAGCCTGGCCCTGTGCCCGGCACCGCACGGCGAGGCGCCCGGCCTGGTCCACCTCATGGTCGAGGTCGACACCCTCGACGCCGTGGGCCGCGCCCTGGACAACGTGAACCGCCACGGCTTCCCGCTGTCCTCCACCCTGGGCCGCCACACCAACGACAAGATGGTCTCCTTCTACGTCCGCGCCCCCGGCGGCTGGGACCTGGAGTACGGCACCGACGGCCTCCTCGTCGACGAGAGCCATTACACCGCCGAGGAGATCACCGCCGACAGCTACTGGGGCCACGACTGGTCGGGATCCCAGCCGCTCGCGGCGTTCTCGCCGCCGGGGACGAGCGAGGAGCCGGGAACGCCGGACGGATCCGGCACGCCCGAGAAGCCCGTGCAGGGCGAATGACGCCGCCCCGGCCGGTCACCCCCGTCCGCGCCGCGTCCGTCACCCGCTACGACACCGAGGCCGACGTCCTCGTCGTGGGCTTCGGGTGCGCGGGCGCGGCGGCGGCCTTCGAGGCCGCCTCGGCCGGCGCGGACGTCCTGGTGCTGGAACGTGCCGGGGGGCCGGGCGGCTCCTCGGCACTCTCCGGCGGCGAGCTGTACCTCGGCGGCGGCACCCCCGTACAGGCGGCCTGCGGGTTCGAGGACACCGCCGACGACATGTTCGCCTACCTCTCGGCGGCCCTCGGGCCGCACGCCGACGAGGACAAGCTGCGTGCCTACTGCGACGGCAGCACCGAGCACTTCCAGTGGTTCGTGGACCGCGGGGTCCCCTTCGAGCACAGCCTGTGGGACGCCCCCGCCTGGATGCCGCCCACCCGTGACGGCCTGATGTGGCTGGGCGAGAACGCCTGGCCCTACGACACCCTCGCCCGGCCGGTGCCACGCGGACACCGCCCCGCCGTCGGACACTTCGGCGGCGGGCTCCTGATGGAGAGACTGGCCGCCGCCGCCCGCGAGGCCGGCGCCACCACCCACTCCGACACCCTGGCCACCGCCCTCCTCACGGACGACGACGGCCGGATCGTGGGTGTCACCGCCCGCCGCTACGGACAGGACCTGGCCGTGCGCGCCCGCCAGGGCGTCGTCCTGACCACCGGCGGGTTCGTCGACAACGAGGAGATGCTCACCGACCACGCCCCCGCCCTGCTCGGCCTCGGCAAGGTCAGCGACGGGCTGGACGACGGCAGCGGCATCCGGATGGCCTGCGCCGTGGGGGCGGCCACCCGGCGGATGGCGGCGGTGGAGATCGCCATGACCACGCTGCCCGCCCTGGCCGTGCGCGGCCTGCTCGTCAACGCCCACGGGCAGCGCTTCATCAACGAGGACGTCTACCCCGGCCTGTTCAGCACGGCGGCGTTCCTGACCCAGCCGGGCCCCTACTGGCTGATCGTCGACCAGGAGGGCTACGAGTCCGTGCCCGAGACGGAACGCTGGGGCGTGCTGCCCCGGTACGCCGACGAGAGCCTCGCCGGCCTCGAACGCGAACTCGGCATGCCGGAAGGTGCCTTGGAGACGGCAGTCGGCACCTACAACACGCACGCCGAACGGGGCGAGGACCCCTACTTCCACAAGAACCCGCGCTGGGTCAGGCCGCTGGAGCCGCCCTTCGCCGCCCTCGACCCGCGGCTCGGCTTCCACACCGGCGACCGCAAGAGCGCCGGTGCCGGGCCGGGCGCCGCCGGATTCACCCTGGGAGGCCTGCGCACCACCGTGGACGGTGCCGTGCTGGACGTTTCCGGTGCCGCAGTCCCCGGCCTGTACGCGGCCGGGCGAGCCACCTCCGGCATCCACGGACACGGCTACGTCAGCGGCACCTCCCTGGGCGACGGCACCTTCTTCGGCCGCAGAGCGGGCCGCTCGGCCGCGTGCTCCGCCCCGCGGCCCTCCCCACCCGCCCCGATCTCCGGCCCTGCTGTCCTGGTCTCCGGGCCCGCCTCCCCGGTCTCCGGTCCTGCTGTTCCGGTCTCTGGACCCGCCTCCCCGGCCTCCGGTCCTGCTGTTCCGGTCTCTGGACCCGCCTCCCCGGCCTCCGGTCCTGCTGTCCCGGTCTCCGGGCCCGACTCCCCGGTCTCTGGATCCGCCGCCCTGGTCTCCGAGCCCGACTCCCCGGTCTCCGAACCTGCCCCGAGTGCGGAGTGACCGCGCGGGGCAGGGTCGCCGCCGTGTCCCGCTGTCGTAGGACCGATGGGCCCTGACCCCTGGCCGGCCGCGGCGGCCTGTCCATCGTCCGAGATCCCGGAGGCTCGCGCCGCGAGTTCTCCGGGTGTTGCCGTGGAGGGCCCTGATGAACCGTTTCGAGGACACCGCCGTCCTGATCACCGGCGCAGCCTCCGGGATCGGTCGCGCCGCCGCGCTGCGACTCGCTTCGGAGGGCGCCGCCGTCTTCGCCGTCGACCGGTCCGGGGACGGACTGCGCGGGACCGCCGGCCTGCTGCCGCCCGGCACCGGACGGATCCACACCCATGTCGCCGACGTGTCCGACGAGAGCGCGGTGGTGGCCGCCGTGTCCCGTGCCGCCGAGACCATGGGCGGCATCGACGTCCTGGTCAACGTGGCCGGAGTGCACCGCACCACGCCCATCGACCGGCTCACCGTCGACGACCTGCGGTTCCTGTTCTCCGTCAACGTCGTCGGCACCGCGGTGTTCTGCCGCGAGGCGCTGCGCCATCTGCCCGACGGCACGGGCGTCATCGTCAACGTCGCCTCCTCGTCGGCGACTCACGGCAACCCCTTCATGAGCGCCTACTCCGCGACCAAGGGCGCGGTGCTGGCGTTCTCCCTGTCCCTGGCGTCCGAGATGTCGTACCGCCGCATCCGGGTCGTCCCCGTATCGCCCGGCACCGTCGCCACACCCCTGACCTCCCGGTCCGACATGCTTCCCGCAGACCTCGACACCAGCTACTACCGGCGCATCCGCGCGCCGTTCGGCACGGCTGACCCGCAGCAGATCGCGGGTGTCATCGCCTTCGCCGCCTCCCCGGACGCCGGATACCTCACCGGCGCGGAGATCCGGGCCGACGGCGGCTCCCACATCTGACGACACCGACGCAGGACCCACAGGAAGGCACAACCCATGACCACAACAGCACCCGCACAGCGCCGGGTCGCCGTCACCGGCGCCGCCTCGGGCATCGGCAGGGCGGTGGCCGCACTGCTGAAGGACCAGGGGGACGACGTGATCGGCGTCGACCTGAAGGACGCCGACGTGTGCGCCGACCTCGGTACCCCGGCGGGACGACAGGAAGCCGTCCGCGCCGTCCTCGAACGCAGCGGGGGAGTACTGGACGCCGTGATCGCCTGCGCCGGCATCTCCGCGCAGGTGCCCGCCACCATCGCCGTCAACTACTTCGGCGTCACCGAGATCCTCCAGGGCCTGCGCCCCGCCCTCGCCCGCGCCGACGCGCCCCGCGCCGCGTTCGTCGGTTCCATCGTCGGGACGAAGACCGGCGCCGACGACGTCGTCGGCGCCTGCCTCGCCGGTGACGAGCCGGCCGCGCTCGCCGCGGCCGCCGCCCTGGCGGAAGCGGGCGCGGGCCGCGCCCTCTACCCCGCCTCCAAGGCGGCGCTGGCCCGCTGGGTGCGCCGCACCGCTGTCAGCGACGCGTGGGCCGGCGCGGGCATCCCGCTGAACGCCGTCGGTCCCGGCGTGGTGCTCACCCCGATGCACGCCGCCGTGGCCGTCACCGAGGAGCAGCGCAGGATCGTCGCGCAGGCCGTGCCCATGCCGCTGAACGGCCCCGCCGAGCCCGAGGTCGTCGCGCGGGCCCTGCGCTGGCTGACCGGCGTGGAGAACACCCATGTGACCGGCCAGGTGCTGTACGTCGACGGAGGCGCCGAGGCTGTCCTGCGCGGCCCGGACCACGTCTGACCCGACGAGGCCGGTCGGGAGCGGTCCTGGCGGACCGGAACCGGACCGGCCGGCCAGGACCGGGCCGGGGCGCGCCCCGGCCCCCGCACGACAGGGGGCCGGACGGCTGGGCCGTACCCACTCAGTGGGACGGCCACTTGCTTTTGACCAGAATGAATTCTAGTTCTGTGGGTGGCGCAACCCAACAGGCGCCCCAGACGCATCCTCTCCGGCCCCTGGCGGGCCGCTTCACACCTACGGAGAACCATGGCCGAGGCCGTCATAGTCGAAGCCGCGCGCACGCCGGTGGGCCGGCGCCGCGGGGTCCTGTCGGGCCTGCACCCGGCCGAACTGCTGGGCCTGGCACAGAAGGGCCTGCTGGACCGGGCGGGCCTCGCACCCGAGCTGGTCGAGCAGGTCGTCGGCGGTTGTGTCACCCAGGCCGGCGAGCAGTCCAACAACGTCACCCGCACCGCGTGGCTGCACAGCGGTCTGCCGTACACGACCGCCTGCACCTCGGTCGACTGCGCCTGCGGTTCCTCGCAGCAGGCCGTGCACCTGATCCACGGGCTGATCACCGCGGGCACCATCGACGTGGGCATCGGCTGCGGCGTCGAGTCGATGAGCCGGGTCTTCCTCGGACAGGCGCAGACCCCCGGCACCGGCATCCCCGTACCGGAGACCTGGTCCCTGGACATGCCGGACCAGTTCAGCGCCGCCGAGCGGATCGCCCACCACCGCGGCATCACCCGCTCCGAGGCCGACGCCCTCGGGCTCGCCTCCCAGCGGAAGGCCGCCCGCGCCTGGGCGGAGGGCCGCTTCGCCGGACAGATCATCGACGTCGACGCCCCGGTCATGACCGCAGAGGGACCCAGCGGTGAGCGTGCCGTCGTCTCCCGTGACCAGGGCCTCAGGGACACCACCGCCGAAGGCCTCGCCGGGCTCAGGCCCGTGATCCCCGACGGCATCCACACCGCGGGCAACTCCTCCCAGATCAGCGACGGCGCCGCCGCCGTCCTGCTCATGAACAAGGAGCGCGCCGACAGTCTCGGACTGCGCGGCCGCGCCCGGATCATCGCCTCCACGATGGTCGGCGCCGACCCCTACTACCACCTCGACGGCCCCGTCGAAGCCACCCGCGAGGTCCTGAAGAAATCCGGGATGACCCTGGACGACATCGACCTCGTCGAGATCAACGAGGCGTTCGCGTCCGTGGTGCTCTCCTGGGCCCAGGTCCACAAGGCCGACATGGGCAAGGTCAACGTCAACGGCGGCGCCATCGCGCTCGGCCACGCGGTGGGCTCCACCGGCGCCCGGCTGATCACCCAGGCACTCCACGAGATGGAGCGTGCCGACAAGTCCACCGCGCTGATCACCATGTGCGCCGGCGGCGCGCACTCGACGGCGACGATCATCGAACGGATCTGAGACACCATGACCATCGGGCTGACCGAGGAACACCGTGACCTGCGCGACTCCGTACGCGCCTTCACCGGCCGGCACGTCACCGCGGACGTCCTGCGCAAGGCGGTCGACGCCGAGGACGAGACGCTTCCGCCGTACTGGCACGCCCTCGCCGGACAGGGCCTCCTCGGCCTCCACCTGCCCGAGGAGAACGGCGGAGCGGGCTACGGTCTCACCGAACTCGCCGTCGTGGTCGAGGAACTGGGGCGGTCCGTCACGCCCGGCCCGTTCCTGCCGACCACCCTCGCCGCGGCCGTCCTGCACCGTGCCGGACACGACACGTACCTGCCGGCCCTCGCCGACGGCACCCTCGTCGGCGCCGTCGGACTGCGCCCGGGCACCCTCACCCTGACCCGCCGGGACGACGGGACGGGCACACTCTCCGGCGAATCCGGCCTCGTCATCGGCGGCCACACCGCCGACCTCTTCGTCCTGCCCGCCGTGGACGGCGACACCGTCACCTGGGTCGTGCTGCCGCGCGCCGCGGTGGACACCGCCCACCGGCGCGGCCACGACCTGACCCGCCGCTCCTCCCTGGTGCGCGCCCGGAACACCGGTGTCCCGGCCGGCGACGTCCTGGCCGTCGACTCCCAGCTGCCCTTCGACCTGGCCGCGACCCTGTTCGCCGCGGAGTCATCCGGCCTAGCCGACTGGGCCGTCACCACCGCCGCCGACCACGCCCGCGTCCGCGAGCAGTTCGGCCGCCCCATCGGCCAGTTCCAGGGCGTCAAGCACCGCTGCGCGCGGATGCTCGCGCACGCCGAGCAGGCCCGCGCGTGCGCCTGGGACGCGGCCCGCGCAGGTGCCCCCGGCGCCGTCGAGGACCCCCGCGAGGCGTCACTGGCCGCCGCCGTCGCCGCCGCCACCGGCGTCGACGCGGGCTTCACGACCGCCAAGGACTGCATCCAGGTCCTCGGCGGCATCGGCTTCACCTGGGAGCACGACGCCCACCTCTACCTCCGCCGGGCCCAGACCCTGCGCATCGCCCTCGGCTCCGCAGCACGGTGGCGCCGCCGGGTCGCCCGGCTCACCCTGGACGGCGCCCGCCGCCGCCTCGGCGTCGAACTCCCGCCCACCGCCCAGGCCGTACGCGAAGAGGTCCGCGCCGAACTCGCCGCCGCGGCGAAGGCCGCCGAACGGCCCGCCTTCCTCGCCGACCGCGGCTACACCGCCCCGCACCTGCCCGCCCCCTGGGGCAAGGGCGCCGACGCCGTCACCCAGCTCGTCATCGCCGAGGAACTGCGCACGGCCGGCCTCAAGCCCGTCGACATGGTCATCGGCGGCTGGGTGGTGCCCACCCTCGTCGCCCACGGCGACGACGCCCAGCGCGAGAGGTTCCTGCGACCGAGCCTGCGCGGTGAGATCACCTGGTGCCAGCTCTTCAGCGAGCCCGGCGCCGGATCCGACCTCGCCGGGCTCACCACCCGCGCCGTCCGTACCGACGGCGGCTGGCGGATCACCGGGCAGAAGGTGTGGACCTCCGGGGCCCACGACTCCGACTGGGGCATCCTGCTCGCCCGCACCGACCCCGACGCGCCCAAGCACAAGGGCATCTCGTACTTCCTGCTCGACATGAACACGCCCGGCATCGACATCCGCCCGCTGCGGCAGATCACCGGCGAGGCCGAGTTCGACGAGGTCTTCCTCGACGACGTCCTCGTCCCCGACACCATGCTCGTGGGCGCCCCCGGCGACGGCTGGCGGCTCAGCCGCACCACCCTCGCCAACGAGCGCGTCGCCCTCTCCCACGACTCCTCGCTCGGCGCCGGAGGCGAGGCACTGCTCGACCTCGCGACCGCGGCCCCCGAGGACATGGACGACGAACGCCTCACCACCCTCGGCTCCATCCTCTGCGACGCCCAGGCCGGCGGACTCCTGGGCCTGCGCACCACTCTGCGCTCGGTCACCGGACAGCAGCCCGGCGCGGAGGCCAGCATCGCCAAACTGACCGGCGTGGAACACCTCCAGGAAGTGTGGGAGACCGCCGTGGACTGGCTCGGCGACGCAGCCCTCACCGGCGAGGGCCCCCGCCAGGACCCCACCTGGTGGTTCCTCAACTCCCGCTGCATGTCCATCGCGGGCGGCACGACCGAGGTCCAGCTCAACATCATCGCCGAGCGCATCCTCGGCCTGCCCCGCGACCCCGCCCCCGCCCCCAGGACCACCGGACAGAAGGCCCACGCATGACGATCGACCGTGCCAAGGCGCTCGGAGCGCCCCCCGCCGTCCAGGAGATCACCTGGACCACCCGGGACGTACTCCTGTACCACCTGAGCCTCGGAGCGGGCGCCGACGCCGCCACCGGACCGGAGCTCGGCCTCACCTACGAGCGCGGCCTGACGGTCCTGCCCACCTTCGCGATGGTCGCCGGCACCGGCATCTCCTCGGGCACCCACCCGGACCCGTCGTTCGAACTGCCCGGCATCGAGATCGACCTGCGCCGCATCCTCCACGCCGGCCAGGAACTGAGGATCCACCGCCCCCTCCCGGCAGCCGGCACGGCCACCCTCTCCTCCCACGTCGCCGAGGTCTGGGACAAGGGCAAGGCGGCCGTGATCGTACGGGAGTCCACGGCGACCGGGCCCGACGACGAGCCGCTGTGGACCAGCCGGACGCAGATCTGGGCCCGCGGCGCCGGCGGCTTCGGCGGCGAGCCCGGACCGCGGCCCGAGTGGAACGCGCCCGGCCGCGCCCCCGACACCGTCCTCGACACCCCGACCAGCCCCCAGCAGGCCCTGCTCTACCGCCTCAACGGCGACCTCAACCCCCTGCACGCCGACCCGGACTTCGCGAAGGCCGCCGGCTTCGACCGGCCCGTCCTGCACGGCCTCGCCTCCTACGGCCTGGTCGCCAAGGCCCTCGTCGGCGGGCTGCTCGACGGCGACGCGAGCAGGCTGACGGACCTGTCCGTACGGTTCGCGGGCGTCCTCTTCCCCGGCGAGACGGTGCGTACCTCCGTCTGGCGCGAGGACGACCGGCTCCTGCTGGCCGCGACCTGCCCGGAACGCGACGACGCCCCCGTACTCACCCACGCGACGGCGAGGATCACCGCATGACCGCCGAACACCCCACCCCCGCCCCCTCCGAGCGCGTCGCGAGACCCCGGCGGCTGGTCTCCACCGCCCACGACGAGGGCGTCGACGCGGCGACCGCCGCCGCCCGACGGCTGATCGACGCCCTGCTGCGGGCCGGCGACCACACGGACACCGACATGGCACACGTCACCAAGCAGCTCGACTCCCTCACCGGCCGGCTCACCGAGCGGGCCCCCGGCCTGGACGAGCGCCTGGTCACCATGTGGCAGGGCGAGGGCGTCACCCGGCACGACCCCGTCACCGGGCCCGAGAACGCCATCGCCCCGCCGCTGGAACTCGTCGGCGAGGAGGACGGCTCCGTGCAGGGCGTCGTCACCCTCGGCCTCGCCTACCAGGGCCCGCCCCGCTGCGCGCACGGCGGCGTGTCGGCCCTGCTGCTCGACCACACCCTGGGCGTCGCCAACCACTGGGCCGGCCTGTCCGGCATGACCGCCGAACTCACCCTGCGCTACCTGCGCCCCACCCCGCTCTTCGAGCCCCTGACGGTCACCGGCCGCCAGATCTCCGTGGACGGCAAGAAGATCCGGACCGTCGGCTCGATCACGGCGGGCGGCCTCGAATGCGTGACGGCCAGCGGCCTGTTCATCGCGAAGCAACTCCCGCGCCCGAGCTGATCCGCACCCCCGCACAACGAGCTCCCCGCCGCCCGACGGCACCACCGGCACCCCTCCCTGTCGGCACGGCGGGGGAGCGCACTCCGCATGGCACCGCCAGGCCTCCCGGG